>JAICGN010000197.1 GCA_025923075.1 Chitinophagaceae bacterium | reverse complement strand
TCCCTTGTTCTGTCCGTGTTGGGAATACCCACCACGATCATTTCAGGAAAAATGCTATTGCCATTTACCTGGCTTAGTTGCTGTATCATTCCTACCACAGATTGGAAATGCCCCTCGCCATCGAGCAGGTAGAGTACGGGAAAACGCTGACCGGTAGTTGGCATACCGCTATTCATATTGGGAACATGTACCCAAACCTTTCTTTTTTCCTTCAAAACGGTGGAATACACACTATCGACCTGGCCGATAATAATTTTATTATCTGTTTGGCCATTACTTGTTAATGTAATGACGGCGAACAGAATTAAAAGCAAATTTTTTTTCATATTTAATATTTAAATAGTCAGATTAATTTCTATTGGAAATAAATTAAATCAAATTGTCATCGGATCAAATTTATTGCCTTTTGATCCATTTGGACCGGAAAAAAGTACCATTCATAAAAATACTGATAGAAAAGCTTACCAGGACAACTAGCTTTAGTCAATTATGAAAAGATTTTGCCTTTTACCATTGCTGATTGCTTCGTTTTATTGTTCGGCTCAAGTCACTTTTCAGAAAAACTTTGGAGGCGATAAGTTCGAAAGGGCACTTTTTATCGATCGCACCAGTGATGAGGGATCCATTGTTTGTGGATATAGTAACAGTTTTAGTGACGGCAGCTATGATATTTATGTTGTAAAGCTTGATCGGGCAGGCAACATTCAATGGCAAAAAACTTTTGGCGGTAACCGAACTGATATTGGGTGGGGAGTCAGAGAACTAAATGACAAAACGTTTTTATTGTTTGGTGCCATGGGAATCGACAGCACCAATGATGATATATTTATCACTCGTCTTGATGCACAGGGAAACCAGCTTTGGCAAAAAACTTATGGCAATGAAAAGTATGAACGCTGCACACAGATGCTTACGACCACCGACGGAAATTTCTTACTGATCGGTCAACGCAATGTGGGTCCGGATAATAATATAGACAGTTATATTTTAAAGATCGATGATAAAGGCAACCTGCTTTGGGAAAAATGTTTTGGAGGAAGTCTGCCCGAACGAACTTTTTATGGAGGGGAGGTCCCCAATGGAGATTTCCTGATCTCCGGTTCGATACTACCTTATGCCAGTGCGAAGGCAGATATTTTTCTACTCAGGATAAATAAACACGGAGAATTGATTTGGACAAAAACAATTGGTGATGAAAAAGTGCATGATATCATACATAGCTTTTGCCGGAATAGCGACAAGAAAACATATACACTCACAGGCTACTCACAAACAACAAAAGAGGGGTTTCATGAAGGTTTGTTCATCCAGATAGATGAGAATGGCAATTTGCTGAAAAAACAAACCTATGATACCGGTGAGGACATGCGGTTGATGCATTCAGAGGAAACACCCGATGGGGATTTTATTGTTGCCGGGTATACGAGAAAGGATATTTCCAAGAACATCAATGATGCAGTGCTTTTGAAATTTAATAAGGATGGGAAAGCACAATGGATTAAAACTTTTGGGCAACCTGACAAAGACGACCAGGGTTATTGGATCGTTGTTAACAAAGACGGCACTTATACTTTTGTTGGATATACCCACAGCGTTGGCACTAATGGCGATGTCTGGATGATAAAGACTAATGCAAATGGAGAATGAATTTGTGATCGGCATTTGCGCTCTGCTCAACCCATTGTTGCGACACACAGCCTGCACTGATCAAAGCGAAGTGTTTGGCTTTTAGCCGCGATTGCGCAAAAGATTAATGGCCATCAAAACTGGTGGCCATTAATTTATTAACTATTTATTCAATCAGTACTGATTCCAGTATACCCCGATCGAATAATAAACATGCTTCAGGTTGTCAATTTTAAATGCATCGCTCTTGTTTGTAGCATAGTTAAATCCAACATTTGCATGGAGACCAAAATAATTGCTGATCCTGTAAAGTAATCCAACTTCCGGCCTTGCTACAAAGCCCCAGTTTTTTTCTTCAGTGACAAAAATGTTGTAATAGGCATCCTGTTCACTGTATTGTGCGCCAAGACCAATACCCGCATAAGGTTTTAGCTTATCACCCCCGCTAAAATAATAATGAGCATTAAGATACATTGGTAGTGTATATACCTGGTGAACAAAATCGGTGTATAAAGCCTGTGATCCATCGGGTCTTTCGTAAACCTTAGGAGCAATGTATTGTTCAAATGAATTCCAGCTAAATCCAATACCGACACTCATATTGGGTTTTATAAATCTGCGATACTCCAGATTTCCGCCCGCCAGTGAAGTCTTTTTTATATAATCAGTGCTGAGCGGTGTGGCGATTTGCCAGTTAAAGGTCGCCATATCTTTAAGGTGCCAATCGGTTTGCGCATTGATTGAGACTACACTGATGGCGAGAATATATATTAGAGTTATTAACTTTTTCATGTTGTCAAGGTTTACTTTTTGATATATGGTGATTGTGAAAATGCCTGGTTGATTGCAGTAGTTGTCAGGTCGGCATTTGTTTGATTATTGCTGGTACTGAAAACACCAAACATAGTAGCACCCCAGATTGCCTTAAGGTTGCGATTGGCGGCCGAATTCTTCACATCAAAAATATAAAGGGTTGAAGTACCGATCGTATAGGTATAAGTCGTGCACCAGGGATAGTAGTATCCACAGTAATAACAGCCCCAGTACCAGGGAGGATAATAACCATACCAGCCATCCCACCAACCTCCGCAGATTGCAGTCCGGGTTATGTCCTTAATAACGGTAAGCCTTAGGCCAAGATGGGGATTTGCAGTCCTGGCTACAAATGTATATCCCCGGCTGTTCATATTGGTTTTTACCGCATTCACCAGCTGCGCAGCAAGGGCACCGGTTAAAATACTGTCTTTTGGGTCGGAAGCGACAACGCTTACCGAATCAGAAATGAAGTAAGTGTTATATTCTGAAAAATTAGCCGCCAGATCACGGTCGGTTGCTACAACCTGCTCCGTGGACAGCTCGGAACTATCGGGAACTTTTCGACAGGATACAATGGCCGCGACCAATGCGACCACCAGGGCGATTTTCGGTTTCATGATTAAATAGTTTTTGGTTTAGGCAATAAAATTATTCCAAATGCTGCAATCGAAAAAAAATTATGGGATAGCAATAAGTACAAATGTGAAGAAGTTGCAGAACGATAATGTTATTAAAATCAGATTTCTATGCCATATTAGTAAAATAGAAACTGGCTAAGACTTACGATGCGCACAGCCGTTTATTTATTCTTCATTGTCAGTGGCCTTACCCATTGTGGCTGTTTTGCCGTTTATCAAAATCAGGATAGTGTTTTCCTTCATACTACTTTTTCTTCATGCGGAAGTTAACTGCTGTCTCCTTCTTGTTTTTTTGATTGGAGCTAAGTTTTAGCCTTTAGTGAATTCTTTAGTCAAAAAATAATTTTACGGAGAAAGAATTGTTCTTACTTTTGTTAACCATTTGGTTAAACTATATGGTTAAAAAGCAGAAAAAGATAGAAGATAAGACTGCAGAAGAAAAAATACTGGCTGCAGCCAAAAAAGTATTCACTACAAAAGGAATGGCGGGTGCAAGAATGCAGGACATCGCAGATGAAGCCGGTATTAATAAAGCGTTACTGCATTATTATTTCAGGGATAAGGACAAGTTGTTTGAAGTTGTTTTTATGGAGGAAGCTCAGAAATTCTTTCCTAAAATAAACGCCATATTCAATTCGGATGCCGCGCTGTTCGAGAAGATTGAAAATTTCGTGAACGAGTACATTGACGAGATGCTCGAGAATCCTTATCTGCCCTGGTTTGTACTCAATGAAGTGAATCGGGATCCTGACCAATTCATGTATAAGATCTGGGGTAAAGACAATCTTCCTAAACCCGGTAAATTCCTGGAACAGATCGAAAAGGAAGTAAAAAAGGGAACGATCAAAAAAATACACCCCATGCATTTACTTATGAATTTAATATCGATGACCATATTTCCGTTCGTTGCCAAACCAATGATGATACGAAATCTGCGGATGAATGAATTGCAGTTCAGCCAGGCTATGCAACAAAGACGTATGGAAATTCCAAAGTTTATTATTGATGCGATAAAGAAATAATTTTTATGAAACGATTACTAACAGCACTACTGATTTTTCCAGTCATGCTTTATGCGCAAGAACCGACATTAAGTTTGCAAAAAGCTTATGAATTAGCTCAGCAGAATTATCCGTTGATCAAACAAAGGGATCTTATCTGGCAAACATCTGATTTATCTATTGAGAATCTCAGTAAAGGTTTTTTGCCGCAATTAAGTTTGAGCGGACAGGCAACTTATCAGTCTGCAGTGACTGAGCCTAAAATTACCGGGGTTGGTGCTTTTATTGAGATATTGACCAAGGATCAGTATAGGCTTCTTGCCGATGTAAATCAACTGATCTATGATGGTGGTGCTATCAAGCAGCAAAAAAGCATTCAACAATTGACTGACGAAGTGGAACAACAAAAGATCGAGGTAGAACTCTATAAGCTGAAGGAAAGGATCAACCAGGTTTTTTTTGGAGTGTTATACCTGGATGAGCAACTAAAGCAAGTTGAACTTGTAAAAGCAGATTTAAATAACGGAATAAAAAAAGTAGAAGCACAGGTAAATAACGGAACAGCATTTCGTTCCAACCTGCATTTACTTAACGCAGAATTGTTAAAAACTAATCAACGGACCATTGAGTTGAAAGCATCCCGTAAAGGTTTTCTTGATGTGCTTGAGTTATTCATCAACCAGGATCTGTCCGAAAATACAAGACTGGAAAAACCCAAAGTAGACGGGTTGCTTCCTGCATATGACATTGGACGGCCGGAATTGAAATTATATTCCACGCAGGAAAAATTATTAGGTGGACAATACCGTCTTGTTGATTCCAGGAACAGACCCAGGGCTAGTCTGTTTTTTCAGGGCGGATATGGAAAGCCGGGTCTCAATATGTTTGTCAATGGATTCGATCTTTTTTATACGACGGGTATTCGCTTTAACTGGTCATTTGGCGGATTGTACACACAAAAAAGAGAAAAGAAGATCATTGAGCTAAATCAGAAAACAGTAGATGTACAAAAAGAAGTTTTTTTATTCAACACAAACACACAGCTGATGCAGGAGCAATCAGAAGTTGAAAAACTGCAAAAGCTCGTTGAAACTGACAAAGAGATCATCGACTTGAGAATAAAAGTAAAAGATGCCGCCAGAGCGCAATTAGAAAATGGGGTGATCACTGCCAATGATTACCTGCGTGAAGTAAATGCCGAGGACCTGGCAAGACAGACCCTGATCGCTCATCAAATACAATTATTACAGGCACAAATAAACTATCAAACAATTTCAGGAAAACAGTAAACCAGCAGATATGAAGAAATTATTTTTTGGGATGATAGCACTTACTTCTCTTTTAACTATTGGCTGCAATGGAAATGGGAATGAATTTGATGCTTCGGGCACTTTTGAAGCCGATGAAACGATAGTTTCATCGGAAATACCCGGCAAAATTCTTTCATTCAACGTGGAAGAAGGGATGCATTTATCAAAAGACAGCATTGTTGGAACAGTTGATGCGACAAATATTGACCTGCAACAGCAACAAGTAGAAGCAAGCATTAGTGCTTTAAAAGAAAAAACTGCAAATGTAAATCCGCAAATTGAATTGTTGAGGGATCAACTGGCTGTTCAACAATCACAACTTGACAATTTATTACATGAAAGAACAAGGATCGAAAACCTGTTAAAAGCGGATGCAGCAACT
>JAICGN010000196.1 GCA_025923075.1 Chitinophagaceae bacterium | reverse complement strand
TTATCATCAAATCCAATTGCAACAACAGCGTGACCACCCAGTAACCTGTTTTTTTTCCCCGGAAAGGAGATCATTCCTGTCGGTTTACTTGCAGCTATATTGTTATAGACAGTGAACCCAAACATTACCGGCAGTTGTTTTACCAGATTGATCTTTATTTGCTGTAGCACGGCATCGGGTTTCAGGTCTTGTTTGTCGAGCCGATAGTATTGTATCGCCTGGTAATTTTGACCGAACGCATAGCAAAATTGTGTTGGCTCTTCCTTTATTTTATCATTTGTATATGGCCAGTATTTCTCAGGAGGCACTCCAAAAAGTACAAGTGCTTTCATCGTGCTGCGAACAAAGGCGCCGGTATCACCTTCAAAGTCCATCAGGTTGCGGGTAACTTTATATAAAAACATTTTTGATTTCTTTTCAAAATTCCCGCTGACACGATTTTCAAAATATTCAACAAGTGCGGTACCAGCATGTGCTGTGCACGAGTTGTTCGGTCCCTGGTCATCTACAGGACAAAAAAACTTTGTATCCACCTGGGCCTTTGTAGGAAATGCGCTTTTGGTAAGTAATCTCTTTTTTGATTTTTCACCCGCCTTTTGCCTCATATCTTTTATCGATTCCGTTTTCTCATACTCGGGGACCGTCTTGTCGTTTGGTTTACTGTAGTCATATGAACGATCCCTGATATCAGGAAAATCCGGCAACCAGCCAAAATGTTTGATGCTCATAAAAAATTTAATATCTGACTAAAGATGGTAAAGCTATGAAAGCTACTGGATGTTTTAAATCCTGGCAATACCACTTTGGTGGTAGCATCCAATAAAGAAAAGCAACATGATCATTTTTTGAATTTTTCTATCGCATTTTTTGCAAACTCACTTAATACCAATCTTCCGCTGATCTTAGCGCGGTCGATCAAAAAATGATCCCAATGTTCTGTGCCTTTCCAAAAGATCCTTTTCATTTCAGTCATTGCATCCGGATCTGAATGCGAAAGTGTATTAGCAAGTCGCTGTATCGATTCATCCATTTCTTCAGTTGTGTTGTGCAGTTCTGCAAACAATCCTTTTCTCCTTGCCCAATCAGCATTGCGCCAATGTGCAGCATCGATTGATAGTTGACTAAAAGCAGACAAGCCAATTTTTCTTTCAACGGCCGGCCCCACAACAAAAGGACCAATGCCCACGGCAAGTTCACTTAATCGCACTTCGGCTGCTTCTGATGCAATAGCATAATCAACAGATGCTGCCAAACCCACGCCACCGCCAACGCATTTACCATGAATGCGTCCGAGGATAAATTTCGGGCAAAGCCGCATAGTATTAATTACATGAGCGAAGCCGCTAAAAAATTCCAAACCTTCTTTTTCATTTTTTATGGTGACCAACTCGTCAAATGATGCACCGGCGCTAAATGCTTTTTCGCCGGCCGAGCGAAGGATAATAACAATTGTAGCCGGATCCTCGCCAGCATGTTTAATCCTGACCGAAAGATCATGCAGAATTTTCGATGGTAATGAATTGCTTTGCGGATGAAAGAATTCAATTGAAGTGATTCCTTTGTGGGTCTCGCTTTTTACATATCCACTCATATATTCTAAGTTAGTTTCTTTCTTTTTAAGTCCGGTTTCGATTCAAAAAAAGAGTCTTGATACTAAGTGGCTCCGCCTGAGGCGGAGGACAGGGGGTTTTTCGCCACCATTGTCAAAATCGTAGCAACTCCCGTTACCTCATTCGTTTCATCAATAAATTCAACTAGCCATTTTACAATACCTTTTTCAATATCATCGCCGCGTTTAATCCCGATAGCTATCGGGACTTCAGGCTTCTCTATAATTCTTTTATCACTTGGTAGCTTTTCTTTACAGGTAAATCTGATATGAATTTCAGCGCCGGGATAAACCGGTTTGGTAAAACGAAGTTCATCAATACCGTAATTCAGCAACACGGGATTTTTTTCATAACTGTCAACAAACAAACCTGCAGCGATGCTCATAATAAAATAGCCATGTGCTACCTGTTGCTCGAACATGGTTCCTGTAAAATCAGTTGTTTTTAAATGCGCATAGAAATGATCACCACTCAGGTCAGCAAACTTGTCTATGTCTTCACTGGTAATAATTCTTTTTTCAGTAATGATCTGGTCACCGATCTGCAGTTCTTCAAAATATTTTTTAAAAGGATGTTTGCCCGGATCCTTTCCTCTTGCATGCTGCTGGTAAACGCCGGTGATCTCAGTTAAGGTAGTTGGCGAACCTTGCAAAGCGGCTCTTTGCATATAATGTTTTACTCCACGAATGCCACCCATTTCTTCACCACCACCTGCACGCCCCGGGCCGCCATGAATTAAGAGTGGCAATGGCGAACCATGCCCCGTACTTTCCTTAGCACATTCATTATTCAACACCAAAATTCTTCCATGATGGGTAGCCGCGCCAATCACATAGTCTCTTGCAAT
Source organism: Chitinophagaceae bacterium (assembly GCA_025923075.1). Lineage (GTDB taxonomy): Bacteria > Bacteroidota > Bacteroidia > Chitinophagales > Chitinophagaceae > VBAS01. Next base: position 3,525 of record JAICGN010000196.1, on the reverse strand, counting down.
TTTATAATCAGCAGTAACAACTGTAGTGCAGAGACTCCCTTTACCAAGTTTACCGAGCTGAATTGCTTCATCTAATGTTTTATACGGCATAATTGTACTCACCGGGCCGAAAGCTTCAACTTCATGGACTTCTTTCGCAGCATGTGGCTTATCATTCATTAATAAAATAGGAGAAAGAAATGCTCCTTTCTTTGCATCAGCATCTACCACTTCAACGCTATCCAGTGAGCCATAAATTATTTGTGAGGATGCCATTAACTTCTTAACCTGAACCTTAACCTCCTCCCTCTGGCTTTCACCCGCCAGGCTTCCCATTCTTACTTTTTCATTCAAAGGATTGCCAATGGTAGTTTGTGATAAAGAAGTTGAAATTGCTTTCCACAAATCTTCCATCTTATTATGCGGTACAAAAATTCTTCGAATTCCTGTACAACGCTGGCCGGCTTTTAATGTCATTTCTTTTCTTACTTCTTTTACAAAAATGTCCCATTCCGGTTTGTCCGGTGTCACATCTTCGCCCAGCACAATGCAATTCAAGCTATCGGCTTCCATATTGAATGGCACATTTTCATTCATTATGATCGGATTGCTTTTCAACTTTAAGCCCGTTGATGAACTGCCGGTAAACGTGATGACATCTTGTGAAGTGACGTGATCAAGCAGGTCACCCGCACCGCCACAGATAAGTTGCAGCGCGCCTTCCGGTAAAATTTTACTTGCAATTATTTCTTTTACGACAGCTTCAGTTAAATAAGAAGTGATTGTTGCCGGTTTTACAATGGCAGGCATCCCGGCTAACAAATTCACCGCAACCTTTTCCAGCATGCCCCAAACGGGAAAGTTGAATGCATTGATATGAATAGCTACCCCTTCTTTAGGTACAAGAATATGTGTACCCATAAAACTGTTTTGCTTGCTTAAATTGTGACTTTCGCCATCAATACAAAAGGACTCATCAGGAAATTTTCTTCTTAAAGAAGCATTGGCAAAAAGGTTTCCGATCCCGCCTTCAATATCGACCCAGCTATCTGCCTTTGTGGCGCCGGTTTTATAAGAGATCTTATAAAATTTATCCAGGTGTTTACGCAAATGAAGAGCAAGTTCTTTCAGCATTCTGCCCCTTTCATGAAAAGTCATTTTACGCAGGTTCCTGTTGCCAACTTTTCTTGCATATTCGGTCATGTATCTGAAATCCAGGCCTTTTGAAGTAGCAGTTGCAACCACTTCACCGGTCACCGCATTAAAAAGTTGTTGGCCATCCCCTTCGCCGGTTATCCATTTGCCACCAACATAGTTTTCAAGTTTCATTTTATTTTTTTTATTTACCCGATACAACTAAGCCCCTAAATCCCCTGAAGGGGACTTATGAGGACTCCAATAATTCAAAACACTCTTAATAGATTGGGTTGCATAGCCCCGTTTAGGGGGTTGGGGTCAAACAACAAGAAAAAGAATAAGTGTTCCATAAATAATTTTTTAAATAACATTTATCCCAAATTGCCGAAGATGATGCAATGCGTGTTTATGCAGCAATTGAACGTTCATATCAAAATCCAATTCTCCAAAAACGGGGTTGGTGGTTTTCATCCCGGGATTTTTTTCAAAAGCTTCAAAAAAGTAAATGATTTCCTCCTGTAATTTACCAACAGAAGCTTCTTTTGTACGTTTTCGCAAGGGTGCCGGTTCTTCACCCAGTACCGGGCTTTTGGTATTCTCTTTAAATGGTTTTTCACTCATCATAAATTCCCGAAGCCGTGAAAGTTTATCGGCAGGTGTTGCAATTGGCAATTTGATCTTTCCTGAAGCTACCATCATTACATCAGTAAAATGTTCGATCATTTGTTGCGCATTCATTTTACCCCACAATGGCTGCGTACCAGTATTCAGCTGTTGTAAAAGAGGAACAAATTTTGTGCGGAGAAAGTTTTCTTTTTCGAAATTCATGTCACTTGCTTAATCCTGCAAGTTGATGCAAAACGCGAACATAAAAAAACCGCGATCTGATCAGTGATGGAATTAATCTTTATGTACTGCCATTGCTTTATCGATAGCCTGTCGCAAGGCGGCGTTTATTTCATCAACTGAGCCTTCACCCTGTATGGCTTTAAACTTTCTTGCCTTTTTATAATAATCAGCCACTGGTGATGTTTCATTTGTATACACCGAAAACCGTTTCTTAATCACAGTTTCATCACTATCATCGCTGCGGCCGCTTGTTTTTCCACGGTTCAATAGCCTGTTGATCAACTCTGATTCAGTTACATCAAGCGCAAGGACGATAGCAATATCTGTTTTTTTTAAACTAAGCAGTTTATCCAACGCCTGTGCCTGCGCCACTGTACGTGGAAAACCATCAAATAGGAAGCCATTTGCGTCCTTATGTTTATCAAAAAAAGAACCTACCATTGCGATCACTACTTCATCAGGAACCAATTGACCATGATCGATAAATTTTTTTGCTTCTTTGCCGAGTGGAGTTCTATTTGCAATTTCTTCACGAAGCAAATTGCCCGTTGAAAGATGGATCAGACCATATTTCTCAACCAGCCTGTCTGATTGCGTACCTTTGCCACTGCCCGGAGGACCAAATAGTATCAAATTGAACATGTGTACTTATAACCCTTGCGTGAACGACAAATATAATGCAACAGGAGGAAAAATTCAGGTTGAGAATAAAAGATTGAGGTTGAGATTAAGGTTAAGGTTAAGAACAGTTGTTTGGTCAATCTCAGCCGAAACCTTAGCCTTAATCTCAAAGTTATGTTAAGGCGCAACAGAATGTCTGTAGTATGACAAACCAGCCAACCATATAAAACGTAAATTTGTTATATCAAAGAATTGAAGGAAATGAAACAGATACTGGTATTACTGATTGTTGCTGCTGCCTGCCAGCAATGCAGCTATTCGCAATCATCAAAAACAAAAATTGCTAAAATGGATACGATAAATAAAAAGAATAATCCCGTTTATTCCAATACCGATACGTCCAAAGTAAACTTGAGTGACGAAGAATGGAAAAAGGTGTTGCCTGAAGATATTTACTACATAGCCCGCATGAAAGGAACTGAAAGACCATGGACAAGTAAGTTTGAAGGTTTCAATGAAAAAGGAACTTATTACTGTGCTGCTTGTGGCAACGCGTTATTCAAAAGCGATACAAAGTTCGAAAGCGGATGTGGCTGGCCAAGTTTTTATGAACCGATCAGTAAAGAAAGCATCATTTATACCGAAGACCGTTCTGTGGGAATGGTAAGAACTGAAGTACAATGCGGCCGGTGCAAGGCGCATCTCGGTCATGTTTTTGATGATGGCCCTAAGCCGACAGGTCTGCGTTACTGCATCAATGGTGTAGTACTTGATTTTGCAAAGGCAAAAGAAGCAGAAAAGAAGTTTAATGAGAAGAAAGAAGAAAAACCGAATTAATAATCAAATCATATTCCCTTTGAACTATGGCTCCCTCCCGTCGAGGGAGTTTTTATTTTCCTTAACGAATCGGTCTAAGTATATTTACCACCCTAAAAATCA
>JAICGN010000195.1 GCA_025923075.1 Chitinophagaceae bacterium | reverse complement strand
CTGTCGATACCCCTTTCCATGTAGTGTCAAGCGACTGCATCCAGCTGACAAAATAATTACTGGTCCTTAATGGTTCCACAGCTTCTTCCATGGTAAATAATCCAAAGAAGATGAGACCGAAACTGAAAATTATTCCGCCAATATCCCGGTACACTTTTCTTTTATGCATGATCATTAACAGAAACCCTGCGGCTACGGGCAAAGCAGCATATTCTCCTATATTCAAGGCAAAGATCTGGCTCGAAATTGTTGTCCCAATATTTGCCCCCATTACTACGCCCAGCCTAGCGAAAAGTCATTGCCTGTACATTCACTAATGCAATGGCCATTATAATAACAGCTGAGGAAGAATCTAATAGGATTGTTACAATGAGACCGCTAAGGATGCCTGTAAAAAGATTGCTGGTGAACCGATCCAGCACTGTTTTCATTTTGTCACCACTTAATTCTTTTAAGTGGTCAGATAATTTATTCAGTGCGTATAGAAACAAAACAAGCCCCGCGATGATAATGAACAGGGATTTATAACCTTCCATCCAATAGTTTTCATCAAGATAAAAACTGAATATTATCCTAATGTTAAGAAATAAAAAACCGTCTCGCCTAAGGCGAGACGGCAACTGCATGAGGAATCAACTTACTAACCCCGGAGAACCGATCCGGGATGTATATATATCGAGTAGATAAGAACTGAATGCAAATTGGATTACAATTATTATACCAAGGTTATATGACAGTTACCAATGTGTTAATTGTGGAAAACCGATGGTCGGTTATAGCTCACCGATAAAAAAAACAACCTTAAGGTGAAGGTTGTTTCGTGTATTCAAAAATATAACCAATTAAAAAAATCTCGTCCATGTTTTCCACCAGGTATCTCCGGACGCGCAGGCCCCCCTGTAAGTAGTGGAAGTGAAGAAGTTGCTGCTCACTTTTGCGTTTGAAAATTCTGCGCCGGTCAGCGCAGGCGAACCAGGCATTGGGTTCCAGTCGGCAGAGCCATCATGTTTAAAAGGTGCCGTAAGCATGACGTCTGCAGTGGCGGCAAACAAACTGTTTCCCCCGCCTATCCGGTTAAAATAATTCTGGAGATCAGCTGTTGTCCATCCTGTTGGGGCACTTGAACTGGCCGTATAAGTAAACGGCGTGTTATTACCGCCCAGTATAGTGTTTGAAAAAAATGCTTTGGGTGTAGTTGCAGAATAATTGAGGTCAGTTGGTGTGCCGGTACCGCCGTCTAGGTTCCAACCGGTGGGCCAGCCCATTATGATAGAATTGAAAATGCTCACTGCACTATTGCGGCGGGTATGGATCCCTCTTCTGAAAAGTGAATTACCAACGTTGTCGGCTGTGGCTCTCGGTCCAATCACAGTCATGTTGCTGAATATGGCGCTGGTCTGAGGTAATAAATTGCTGCCACTGGCATCATTATCAATTTCAAAACCATTGCTCTGGCTTATGTCAGCCACCATGCTGTCACGCATGGATATACCAAACTGAATCCGCCCGCTAAAGCCATTATCCATATCCCAATCATCATCCAGTCCCTTATAGGCAATAAGGTGCTTGCAATCAACGGATCCACCAAACCATTCATAGCTGTCATCAGCAGCATTACTTACCTGCACATAATCAATCGTAGTCCCTTTTCCTACGGCGCCCATAGTTAAGCCATTCAATTCTTTATCGGGTAAATAAGCATAGCCTGGATACTCAATTCTTACATATTTCAATACACCACTATTATCATTATCATCAGCGCCGCCATACAAACCAAGTCCTTCTGAATTATTAACGCCTCCCTCAATTTCTCCAAGACCGGGAGTACCGTTATAACTTGCATTTGTTTTTGCACGGCCAAGAACTACAATACCGCCCCAATCACCCATAGCCGGTGTCGCTGCATCACTGGTAAACACAATTGGTTTATCAATGGTTCCATTGGCCAGTATTTGGGTACCTCTTGTTATCACCAATGTACCTCGTGAAGATTTTTCACCCTGGATAATGACACCGGGCTCAATGGTAAGTTTAGCCCCATCTACAACATACACGATGCCCCTTAACTTATACGTATTGCCGGTTTTCAATGTCCGGTCAGTGCTGATTTTGCCTGAAAGAATAAGGTTCTCAGTAGTGCCTCCACCGCCGCCGCCAGTATTGTCGCCACCGTCCCCATCAACCTCTATTTTACGGCATCCTGATATAATTGTTGCTGCCGCCAGCGCTAATAATGCAAAACGTTTCATGTTTATCTTTTTTAGTTTTTTATTTTATAGTATAGGCGAATGTGAAAGAGTAATTGGTGCCATAGTTCCTGCTGATGGCGAGTACGTCGCTGGATGTACTTTTGTATTTTTCATTGTTATCAAGATCATGATAGAAATAAGCACGACGATTGAAAACGTCGTTTATGTTAACCTTAATTTCTCCTTTACTCTTCAATATTTTTTTTGCGAGTTGTATATCAAGTAATGCTCTAGGATTCTCCCATATATCAGGCACTGATTTATCACCCACAAATAAAATACGACGCCCAACCTGGTTAAATAAAACAGTACTGCTGAACCCGATCTTTTCAATATCATATTGCAGACCTGCATTGATCAGGTAAGGGCTTTGTCCCTGCAGCGGACGGTCTAACGCCACCGTATCTTTTACACGGCTATAGATATAACTTAAATTACCGCTAAGTGTAAAATTTTTAAGTGCATCATTTATAAAATCCAGTTTTTTGCGAAACTCAAACTCTCCGCCCAACGCGGTGGCAACATTGGTATTGGACACATTAAATGTATTAGTAGCCGGACCGGTACGGTTGAAATAATATTCAATGGGATCATCAAAATGTTTGAAGAATACACCGACAGTTATGAGCTCACCACTGCGTGGATATACTTCATAACGCAGGTCCGCATTGGTGATCTTCGTCCTTTTTACTTTATTATTACCAACTACCTGGGCATTTAATTCAAAATCATAAAAAGCAAATGGACTTAATTCCCGGAACTCAGGACGAACTACGGTCTGGCTACCGCTGAGACGGATATTCATTTTTTCGTTGGGCTTGAAAGTGATATTTACTCCCGGTAAAAAGTCTGTAACTCTTGAATGAACATGGCGGGGATCAGATTGTTTTACACTTCCAACCAATTGATCAAAATCCTCAACTCGTAGTCCCCAGATAACACGAAGTGATTTCGTGAACTGGTTATCGAACTGAATATAACCGGCATTCATAATTGTATTAGCCATGTAGCGAAAGGAAATACCATTCAACTCCCCAAATTGGACGCCGGTATTGACATCGGTAAAGTTTTCAGGAGCAAATATTTTATCGGGCGGTAATAACTTTATTGAATTGCTAAGCGTATTTAGAAAGAAAGGGCGGCTGTCAAACAAGCGGTCTTTTACCTGGAAAAGATAACCGCCTTTAATGCTTTGTGTATGCCCTAACCACTTGAATGACTTTGTAAGATCGCCGCCTGCATTGTAGATATAGTCATTTAAGAAACTATAAAAAATGCTTCCGCTTTTCTGGCTGGCGCCGGCTGCAAGCAATGCATAGTATGGTGCATTGGGATTGGAGCCATCCTGTGTATAAAACAATCTTCGCTGATCAGGTATATACTGATCCAGTATATTAAACCCTCCATACCATTTAAAACGAATGCCCCAATTGGAAATATTATGATCGCCGATCAATTGAGTATTAAAAAAAGTGTTTTGCCTGAACCCGATTTCTTCGGCTCTCACATTGTCACCAAAGCCGGGTCCAAGTATATAGTCCTTCCCAACACGACGGATAGCGAAATCAGATGTATTAACGTTAATTATATTTTTAAATGAAATCCGGTTGTTATTATTCAGTTGCATGCTGAAATTTGCTATTGCCCCTGCCAACACATCTCTTGAGTATTTTTCATTGCGGAACTGAACTTCCTGGTCACCCTGGTTATTGGCTATAATTGCATTATCAAATTGAAGGCGGCGATTATTTTGATTGTAATTAATACCCAAGAACCCGCCAACTTTCTTTTTAAACAGCGATCCGGTAAATCCACCGTTCAGTTGAAAACTGTTATTCAATGGCACATTGCCCGCTGTCGAAGTCCATACGTTACGGAATTGTTTACCATAATCATTCAATTCCTGTGGAGAAAGTAAAGCAAATTTGCTCTTCACAGGAAAATCCTCGGTTGGTAATCCTCTTGTGCCGTCATCAATACCAAGCCAATCTAATTTACCGCCTTTTGCCTGGTAAAAATTTTTACCAATCGTCTGGCTGTTGAAGCCCGTACCTATCTGAACGTTTAAAAAATCACGTGTTGGAATTTCTTTGGTCTGCACCTGCACAAGTCCTCCGGCCCACTCACCGGGAAGTTCCGGCACAAAGGCTTTATTCATAATAATATTATCAATAACGGCAGCAGGAAATAAATCAAAAGAAAATGTCTTGCGGTCAGGTTCGGTACTGCTTAGCAAAATTCCATTCAGCATCGCCTGGTTATAACGGTCACTCAGCCCACGGACTACAAGGTATTTTCCTTCCTGCACTGAAGCACCTGGTATTCTTTTCAATACATCGCCGGTATTTTTATCCGGTGAACGACGAATCGCTTCAGCTGATATTACTGAGGCAACCGTATTTGTGTTTTTTTGAAACTGAATAAGCGCGGCAGCAGTTTCTTTCCTCGCTGACGATGATGTTGCTTTCACCACAACATCGGATAAAGTATTTTTTGTTGATTCATCCAATACTACCTGGAGTTCATTGGTCTGCCCGTTAACTGCTTCCACATCAGAAATTGTCTTGGTTTCATAGTTAACTGACGAAATGATCAGCGTATATTTTTTTCCAACTGAAAGGGAAAGAGAAAAATTTCCATCTACATCAGAATTAGTGCCGGTATTGGAACCGTCAATTTGAATAGTGGCACCCACCACAGGTTCATTCTTTTTATTCAGAATTTTCCCATTGAGTTTTGCCGTTTGCGCAAAGCCTAAAATAACAAATCCAAAAAGGGCAGTAAGGGTAAATAAGAGTCTTTTCATTGCGTTTAATTACAACGCAAAAGTGATACCCGGGCATGATGCCCATGTTAATGGGTGATTATCGTATTGTAACCCCAGTATTAAGTTAATGTTAACTAGGCCTTAGAACCTGAATTGCAGGCGGCAAGTAAGCACATTATCCTTCAGATCCGAAGTATACCCGGGTAATTGTGTTATTTCATTCTTTACGAAATCATAATAAAGGACAAGCTTGATCTGCGGATGAAAGTAATAAACATAACCCATCCCCAGCGTTGAAAATTTGATGTCCGCCGGAGTAAGATTTGTGCCCGGCTTGCCGATCTCTTCGTCCTGCACCTTGGTATTCGGATCATACCAATCATATTTCAGGAGCAATTGGTGGTTAGGGTTAATAATGTTTTGAAGAAAATAGAAAAAAGACCCGTTGAAATGGCGGACATAAGTTGGAAGCGGGACCCCATTTGTATTTGGTATTGTTCCGGGATTTGCAGTTGTAGTTTGGGTGCCAGGTTGGGTGCCAAACCAATGTTCACCCCTGAATTCAGTTTCGCCCCAACCATGGCGAATTTTATACTGCATGTCTGCCCCATAATAATGGCGGGGCGCGGCAATTCCCAGATTTTCTGTCGATGAATCAATCACAAATATTTTATCTCCATTAGGTGCCGTGCCACTTTCATAAACATACTTAGTTCCGTTTTTCCATCCTCCCAGCAATAAAGACAAACCGCCGCTTAACTCTGTTTTCGTTGTTACCGCGTATGGCTTTATGGCTAACCGACTGATAAAATCTTTATGATCGTCAAAATCGGTAGTTCCCACCACCCCTTGTCCATTAAAAAATCCCGCATCAAGTTTAAAATGGTTGAGCTTATGATTTCTATTTTGTTGTTCAAACGAATCCATCACACCACGATCTCTTTCGCCGGGCATTTGTATTTGCGACTTCCTTCCT
>JAICGN010000194.1 GCA_025923075.1 Chitinophagaceae bacterium | reverse complement strand
TGACCGGAAAGTTTGTTTATAATTTTTCATCTCTTCCATTTCTTTTGTAAAATCAGGAGGCGGGCCAGGACGAAACTCGCTTGCACTCTCTAGTACGACAGTCTTGTTTTGTCCTGCCGTTGGAAACATTGCAAATTTTCCTCTCCAGAGACCTGGTTTGTCCGGAACCTTCCCATCCCATTGTGCAGTCGTCACATATTCTTTTGTGTGTTCAATTTCTTTTTCTGCAATTCTTTTTCCAAGCTCAAACCCTGCGCGGGTATCACTGGGGAATGCAACACCGGCTGCCATCCTGGAATCCATTAGTTGCTGTGCCATGCGAGTTACAGAATCGGCAAGCTTTGGAAAGAACTTAGAAAAAATGGCGACGGCAACGCCGGCGGCTACAGAATGTTCGCAAGGATAAGAAGGGCTTTCTGGTTTAACCGTATAAACTTTTATGCGGTTGTCTGCAGTAAAAGGTCGTGGACGTTTATATGCATATTTAGTATCCCATGCAGCGATCGTGGCATCGTATATCGCTGTTCCAAGCAGCATGTTTGCCAGTATAGCATACCTGCCCGTATCAACGGCCCATAGTTTATTCATCATTTCCTGCCAGCGATAACCCGGAGCACCTGCATTCCAGAAGATGATCTGTTGCTTCGTTGCTGCATCTAAGTTTTGTTGGCGGGAAAGAACCTCGGCAATTTCATTCTTATAAGATGATGGCGCCGGCAGGCGATAATCCTTGGCGGATGTGATAAACCATGTTTTCCAGGTGCCGGCTGCAGGCTCAACTTGTGCTTGTAGCTGAACAACCATTAAAAACACTGCGACGATGATAGAATATTTTTTCATTTAATGATGATTTTACACAAGAGTAGATGATTAAAGAGAACCGATATGCCTGTTGTCAATGAACGACGGGTTTAGGTAAACAAAAAGCATTTTTTTGCGGATCCCACGGCGTCAAATAAGTGGATTTTAAAAAATCATTTGCCATGCCGAGCACTTTTACTTTTGTCCCGATAGCCATCGGGATGTTACTTTTGAATTTCATTTGATTGACCTATTCCTGTGTTTGGTTTACCTGAAACTCACTTCTATGAACTAAAAAATGGGGAGTGAAAGATTTACCGATATTTACTTCAAATAACATTGGAGATGTCAATTGATAAAAAGAAGTTTATTTTTTATTTGTGGCTTGGATTGGCTTATTTTTTATTAAGACTGCTCTTTAATGCGCACCAATTCCCCGGTAATTTTTTTCCATTGGTAGTTAATAACCTATGGCGAATCGTTTATATAATTGTTGTCAATTACCTATTCTTTGAGTATACCGTTCCTTTTGTACTCAGGAAGAGAAAATACATTTTTTACAATATTCTTTGGGCCATATTGTGTTTATGGCTTTATGTAATGTTATGGTCTTTTCTCGCGTATGCCTGGAGAGCCATCGGGATCGGGTTAAACATCTATACTCCTTTGATAACATACGATTCAATTGACCATGCACTCGAAGCCCAAATGGCATATAGCGTCGGAGCTGTTTTCTTTTTTGGGATTATAAGACATATTTATAATTATACAAAATTGAAGCAGGCGGCTCAACAATTGCGGATCGAAAAGCAAGAGGCAGAATTGAATTACCTCAAATCACAAACGAATCCGCACTTTTTATTTAATACCTTAAATAATATTTACTCGCTGGCAAGAGATAAATCTGATTTGGCACCGGAATCCATATTACGCTTATCAAAAATGCTGCGCTTCATGTTATATGAAACAGGCGGCAACTACATAGCGATCGGGCAGGAATTAAAGATCATCAACGATTATATTGCGCTCGAAAAATTGCGGTACGATGAATCCTTACGAATTAATTTTAATCATGATATCGAAGATCTGAAGCAGGCGTTACCTCCGCTATTGTTGATACCTTTAGTTGAAAATGCTTTCAAACATGGCGTCTCAGAAACAAGAAGTCAGCCGTTTGTCGATATCCATCTTTCAGTCAATAAGCGGCAATTAGCGTTTATTGTAAAAAACTCTTCGGAGCCAGTACCGGGAGAGGGAAATGTAAAAGAAAACATAGGTCTTTCTAACCTGCGTCGTCAATTGGAATTGCTTTATAAAAAATATGAGCTGTCAGTTCAGCAACAAAAATCTGTTTTTGTTGCAACATTAAAAATCGATCTTGCAAGTCATGTCTAAGCTAAAGTGTATCATAGTAGAAGACGAACCCCTGGCGGCAAAAGTTCTGTCAGATTATATTTCACAGGTGCCGTTTCTTGAGCTGAACGGAACATTTAAGGATGCTATTCTTGCGACTGATTTTCTGCGTGAAAATTCCGTTGATCTTATTTTTTTAGATATACACCTGCCTAAACTGAAAGGAATGGCTTTTTTAAAGACCCTTATAGATCCACCGGCAGTGATTATTACCACTGCCTATCATCAATACGCAGTGGAAGGATTTGAATTGAACGTAACCGATTACTTGCTAAAACCCTTTGAGTTTGAACGATTCCTTGTTGCAGTGAATAAAGTAAAAGCGGCACAAACAGAAAAACAGCGATCAAATGAAAGCGAAATAAAAGATCATTTATTCCTAAATGTGCAAAAAAAGAAGGTAAAGATCTTATTCGCCGAGATCGTTTATATCGAAAGCCAAAGAGAATACATAAAGATCGTTACAACAAAACGGGAATACATATCCAAAATGAGTACGCACGAAATAGAATCACTTTTACCATCAAATCTATTTAAACGTATCCACCGTTCTTTTATCGTTTCAGTCAGCAAGATCGAATCATATACGGCTGAAGCAGTTGAGCTGAATGGAGTATCTATTCCCATTGGAAGGGGATATCGGGATGTGATAGAAAACTTATAGCTTGTGAGGCTACTATTTCAATGCAAAACTTTGTGCGAACAGGAATCAACATGCTGCTCATTCAAACGGGCTGCTGAACTTAACATCACTTGTTATGCCCCGGTCGGTCAGTGTTTTTAGAAAGGCAATTAATGCCGTTTTCTCATCGACTGTAAGATTTAATCGTACAGGCGTATTATCCGGATTGCGAAGCTGGCCAGGTAAATTTGGATGTGGCTGTATACCGGAATCATAATGCTCCACCACTTCTTCCAATGTTGCAAATCTCCCATCGTGCATATAGGGAGCCGTCAATTCAACATTCTTTAGAGAGGGTATTTTAAAATCACCTGTCTGCGACGGGTCATTAGTAATTCCGCCAACCCCCAGATCAACGGATGGAATCTCCAAGCCATTATTTTTTGGCATAAGTGCAGTAAATGTCTCACTACGATGACAGGCATTGCAACCCAGTCGTGGATTAAAAAATAATTGCTTACCCTCGTTCTCCTGTTGTGTATAATTCGGATATGGTAACCGCAAAGAATTTATCAGCGACCTGCCTTCATCAAATTTTGACCGATAAGAAATGATCGAACGAATAAACTGCGCTAATGCATCACCTGTTTTTTCGCTTGTGATTATTTGAGTGCCAAATGCTTTTTGAAACAATACAGGATAATATGCCTTTGCTTTTAAACGGTTCACCAGCGTATCAAGACTTGCCATTCCCATTTCCACATGATCAGTGACCGGTAATAATGTTTGTGTTTCCAATGAGGAACCTCTTTCATCCCATAAAAACCTTCCATTGCGATAATACTTTACATTCACAAGAGCCATAGAATTTCTTCTCGTCAATGCTCCGTCAAAACCTAGGCTGAATGCGTTATCATCAGCAAATGAGAGACTTTGCTTATGACAGCTTGCACAGGCGACAGAATTATTAATCGACAAAGTTTTATCATAAAATAGCACACGGCCAAGGGTAGCGCCCCAGTCAGTTATAGGATTGGTTGCAGGCGTATTGTCCTGTTCGTTAACAGGCGTCGAATAGAAATAACGAGGTAATGATTGGTTTGCATAGTTATAAGCAGTAGGAGGCAGGTTCAGCGCTATGAACGGGTCATTTGAGGTTGGCTTATTTGAAGTCGCAGCGACATCAGTTCTTTTACATGAATATAAAATATGGAGACCGGTAAAACAAATAAAAGCAAGGAGTATGCATCTCTTCCTGTACAGCATGGTTGATTATTTTTTGATGCAACGGACTAGAAAGATAAATCATTTCGGGTTATAATTCACATTACACGACGTTCTAAAGGAAGACCCACCTGCAACGGAGTTGAATGGAAAAAGATTTCTTGTCAGCAGATATGGCCAACACCCGTAGCGATCGAAGCCTTTATAAGCCAATTTTTTGCCTGGCAAAGATCAGTGTCAGCAAAATGATCAATGAGAAAATTGTTCCAACTGGCAAATACCAAAGTGTCATGATGCTGATAATAATCCCAAAGGCATAAGACCAGCTCTGACTGGTCCATAAACCATAAAGCCAGACAAGCCAAAGCAATCCAAAGCCGATGAAGACGGGTCCGAGCTTAAAAACATTAATATCGAACTTGTAAAAGAGCTCTGCCCATGGTCCCGGTTTTTCAGGTCCGATATATTTTCCTTTCATCATCACAAATATTCCGTCGAGCAGCATATAGCCACCATTGAGGAAGGCGAGTATCAGAATCAGGATTTTCATGTCTCTAGATAACTCTATGGGTGCAGAGTTTGTTACAAATTTATTGAGATAACTGAAATGATACGTTGGCGGCCATCATAACACAAAATTTTACCCACAAAATGTCCTATGCTATCTATGAAGCGTAGTCAGACGATAAGCTGACACTGGTATTTCTATAAGATAATATTCAGTTCAGAATATTCAATAGAGGAGCACCAGTATATTACAGATTTTCTTCGTAAAAATTTAGCTTATTTCTAAGCTCAATAATTTCATTTTGCATGTTTTCAATACGCTTAAGTAAAATACTGATAGCATCGATGCCTTCTGTATTAATATTCAATTCCTGGTGAAGTCTCATGATCTTTTCTAATTTTGATAAGTCATTACCGGATACACAAGGTGTTTCGTCTACTATGATGGTCTCTATCAGGCCATGCTCTTCCAGTGACAGGACAAAGGAGATCTCCACATGGTGACTGGCACAAAATTCATCAAGCACTATCATATCTGGTCGTTCCATTTGATTAATTTTACGATGATAATTTTGATAACTGTTCAAACAACTCTCTTTGTTTATCTGTAAGGTGTGTTGGTATTTTTACTTGAAATGTAATAACCAGGTCACCAAACTCACTTTCCTTTTTATAGACAGGGAATCCTTTCCCTCTTAGTTTTATCTTGCTTCCATTTTGTGTACCGGGCTTTACATTCAGTTTTGCTTTTCCGTCAAGTGTATCAATAATGATGTCACCACCCAGGACGGCGGTATACAGGTCAATATCAACAGTACTGTGAAGATCATTCCTGTCTCTTCTGAATTTTGTGTTATTAATAATATGGAAAGTAATATAAAGATCTCCGTTCGGACCACCATGAATGCCTGATCCTCCATGTCCCTTGATCTTTATTTGTTGCGCGTTTTCAACCCCTGCCGGAATAGTAATCCGAATATTCTTATTGTTAACCGTCAGCACCTGCTGATGAGTTTTGTACACATCAGTAAGGTTCAACTGCAGTTCAGCATGAAAATCTTCACCCCGGAACTTTGTTTGTCTTTGACGGTAGCCACCGGCTCCCATATTTCCAAACATAGAAGTAAAAAAATCAGAGAACTCACTCTCATTAAAATCACCGGCGAAGGTTTCTCTTCCAAAACCCTGTTGTCGTGATTGTCTTGCCTGCTCAAATTGTTCGGCATGTTGCCAGTCTTTTCCATACTGGTCATATTTTTTTCTTTTTTCAGGATCACTCAGCACTTCGTTGGCTTCGTTGACCTGCTGAAATTTTTTATGTGATTCCTTATCATTCGGATTAAGATCAGGATGATATTTTCTAGCCAGTTTGCGATAGGCTTTTTTGATATCTTCCTGCGTTGCATTTTTCTCAATACCCAGCACTTTGTAGTAATCTATGAACTCCATATGCTCCCGTTATATTAAGTTTATTTCCTTCAATAAAATTAGGGAAAAGGGGAGA
>JAICGN010000193.1 GCA_025923075.1 Chitinophagaceae bacterium | reverse complement strand
TGCCAATCCCTGGGTTCCAGGATCAGGCATTTATTAGGCTTGTCAAGTACAAACTCGGATTCATTTTCTCCATCGTTATTATAAATATGGCAGGAACCCTTCAGACAAATTGCAGCCTGGTAAACAGTTTTATGCCGGTGACCGCCCCTCACTGAATTATCCACTCCATATATATAGAAAATTCGTTTAAAGTCAAATGGAATTGTCTTTTCAATTACTGTCAGGTTGCCTCTCTTATCCGTAAAAGTTTTCAGATCGATTATATAAGCCATACTCCTATTTAAACTCGTCCAGTTTATAAAAATGATAATGCCTTTTAAAATTGTAGTTATTTAATTTAAAGGGCGAAGCCTTGCCCTTTAATATCATAGAACCAAAGTCTCTCAAAAATTCGGTCAGGACCTTTCCCATAGCTGGCCTTTCGGCCTTTGCACCGGTAACATTAAATGAAACCAGCTGTTTCTTAAGATCATTTTCAATCTGTAAAAGATTTTTGATATAGGGAACATAAAAAATTTCTTTTACCCAATTATTTAAGTCATATATAGGCCCGCAGAAAGACACAAATCCGTTGGTATAAAATTTCAAGCCATGAAAGTGAAAAAACACAACAGGGAACACTAAATCATCTATTTTGTTTTTCAAATAGATTTTGCCATTGCAATCGTAAAAAATATATTGTTGAACATTCCAGGGAGCCACTCCTCCGCCCAGGTGCTGCAGCACATGTACACCGCTAAAACGTGTCACCCAGTCATCAAGGTACTTTTGATCGCCAAATTTGCCATCTTCAAGCCGGGCATAGCACCATTCCAGGCAGCGTTCACGCCACCATCTCAATGCTGTCAACCCATCCTCAGTATTCTTAAAACACATGAATTGTACACAATAAATGCCATGCGTAGCAGAAACATCATAATCTTTTGTATAACGATGCTCGCAAATCAATACAGAATCAGAACCCATCTCATCCAGAAGTTGCTGCGGATCATCAAAGAAGATCATGTCGGCGTCAACATAAGTACAGGAAGGCAAGCTGTATTGTTCCAGGCAATATAAAATCACGGAAGGGGTGCAGGTCCAGCAATATTCAGCAGCAGAACGAACGGGTTTAATTTCTAATAAAGCGTTATCCTCGAAATTATCTAAGGAAATAACTGTCAAATGGGGCAAGCTGGCATTTTCCAAATAATCGCAACATTTTTTGTCAAAAGCAACAACATAAAGATGAAACGCGGCAGAAACTTTCTGAAGAGAATTGTACAAAGCAAGGCCTCGCGATAGATAATTTGAATCAAACAATGTGCAGAGGTTAGTCATTAATACTGGCAAAAAGTTTATTGAATTGTCTTTTTAAAATCACAAATGGAATTTTCCATTTTTCTGTTCTGAGCTTTTTTAGCGCTGCTTTCTTACAATTTGCAAAAATCTTATCCTGAAAATTATTCGATCCAATGTCAGCTATTTCCAGTGCAAATCCATATTGCTTTTCCAGTAATGCAAAAATATATAATAGTAATATCTCCCTTTGATCGGCAAAAAAAGGCTGACGAAGATAAGTGACTTCCGCCCAGCAGGGAGATTTCTTTATTATTTTTCCGGTAACAAAGGCTCCCAGTTTCTTCTGGTAGACTGCATTTAATCGCTGTACTCCTTTCGGCACCATGGAAGAAAGCCAGAATTTTTCCCGGTGCATAAATTCCATGACTGAGTATATTTTATCCTCCCCCACATAGGCATCAATGATGCCGGGCTCAAATTCTGCAGCCAAAATATGACTCGATATATCATTTGGTAACGTTTTAAATAATCTGAGATCCGTACCCTGGGTATCTGTTTTAAACCAGTCGATATAATTAATTTTTATTTTCGATAACGCTCTTTGCAAGGTAATAGCAGGCAATTTCACTTTCTTTTCTGTTTCAAAAAGTGAACTAAAGATCCATGGTTGCAGGTTTTCTGTGTCGGGCTCAAGTAAGCTGGAACAAAATGGAGAATTTGTAAGATAAAAATCGGCATTTTCCACTGGTTCATTTGTCACAATGCGGTTGAATGTGAGGAGCTTTTTATATGACCTATTCGTTTGTTCGGAAACATGAAATTCCCTGTCATCCGCATCAAACGCAATGCAAATTGAGTAAGGGGCAATCAGTTTCCATTTCGGATTAATCTCTCCTGAAGCACCGACGTCAACGAGGACAGGCGGACGCGATTGAAAAATGTCCGTTTGTAATATTGTTTTTATAATCTGCATTTTACTTACATCAGTTTGGCCAGGAATCCGCGATATCGTACCGGGTTCCCATCTAAAAATATTTCTGAATCATTAAAGTGTTCGCTGACGATAACATATTTATCAGATACCAGCTCTTTTAGTTTCTTATAAGACAAAAACCAACATGGATAAGACGCAGTATATATAGAAGGGGGTACTTTTTGTACAGTAATTCTATCTCTCTCTTCATAATTAAAAAAAGTATTGTCAATGATAATATGAGCAATTTTGTAATCCAATAATTCACCTACCAGTTCATACGGTTTTTCAATATAAGGCAGTGTACAAGCCAATATTAAAATGTCAGGCTTCCCTTGCTTCTGTATACATTCGTCAATGGTATAAAAGAATTGTAATGTTTCATTTCCGATGCAATCGCGGCCGGTCGTCACAAAATCTTGCTGCTCAACAATATTCCACCTGACATGGTCCAGCTCGTTCAGAAATTTTTTGTTTTGGAAATAAGTGCTGCCTAAAGAGCCGCCAAAATCCAAAACTTTTAATGAATTATTATTTTTTGCTGCCACCCACATTAGACTATTCAGTAATGGCCATGAGTATTCAATATTATCAAATAAAACAGAATCACGTTCATAAACAGCTTCTCCATTCTTCACTTTTAAGACAGCTTTTTTTACTTTCTCGAGGATTTTCAAAGAAGAATAACCTTCGCTTTTTTGCAAGGCATTTTCCCAGCTTCTAAAATCTCCGGACCACATACTTTGATTCAAGCCAAGTCTGTTAACTAAGGATCTTATAAAATTCTTTATCCTCATATCAGTTTCTTCTTTTAAATATTCTTTTTAATTTCCTTTTCAGACCTATGTGTTTAAGGAAATGTTTCTCTATTAATTCTCTGGCGTATTTTGACTCAACTATCGGTATATCCTTTAGCTCAACCCGCTGATGATTTAATTTGACCTGATATGGCTTATCGTCTTGCGGATGAGTGCCGCTACCCTCTCCGCCGATATTTTTTACTAACGATTTGCCCGGATATAAGGTAAGCTTGTTGAGAATAAAAGCCGAAGCATACCAGCGTATCGCCCAGGAGTTTATTTTGCCATTAGCCTGCTTTTTCAGCAGACCTGAAAAATCATATGTTCCATTAAAGTCAAATTCATTAACTGACTTTTGTTGCTTTAGCTCCTCTATAAGTTGAGCGCTATCCGGATTAAATAATTTCCATCCTCGTTGCCAAGTGGCCCATCCCCAACAATCGGCTCCTCTTAAAAAAAAGGTTTCCTCAGCATGCTTAATGGGTAAGCAATAACCATGAATCGATATCACTTCATCAACCTGTTCATATTTCTCAAGCCCATCATTCATAAATTGTAGAAAATATGGAGATAAAATCATATCATCTTCTAAGACTATGATCCGATTATATTGTTGAAGGGTTTGAGTGACGCCTTTTATAACTGCAGTAGCAAGCCCTGCGTTGGTGTCCGATACGTGAACAGTGAGTTTCCGTGGCCATTTTTGACGATAAAGTAACTCTCTTACCTTTTTTATGTTATTCAACTGGTCAGGTGTAGCGTTATGCTTAGGGCCATCAGCATAAATTATCAACTCCGATTCGCTGGCCCATTTATTTGAGGACAGCGACAAAAGAGTCTGCTCTGTGTGCCAGGGACGGTTATAAACAAATAATACTATCGGAGCTAAGTTCATAGTCCAACTTTTTGCGATAATGCTCTCTCAACTACCCATCGATGACTTTCAATCCTGATATTATGCAAAAGAAAAGAAAGATTTGGCTCTAATTTCCCTTTAGAAAACAACCTCTTCGCAACGTGAATCATAAACTCTTTAAAGCTACTTTCCGAACTGACCGCGTTTACAGCGATTTCATAGTAAGATTTATAATACTTGTCCCAAAGAAGACTAACTGCAATAGAAATATTTTCCGAGTACACTGGTTCATCAAGTATAATATTCAGGTGTTTCAAATGGTTCAAAAAATCTTCACTATTGTTAAATACAATACCATCTTTTGTCTTTTCTATTCCCAAAACTTTAAAAGATTGCAAGTCTTTAGAATCAAAAGATAATGAAACTGCCAGCCCTTTATTCCAGAAGGGGTCATCACTTTTGCCATCAAAATAAAAATTACCCAAGCTATAAAAAATAGGCTTTTCCCTGTATGATTCCCAACCCTGAGGTACATGTGGGTGGCTCCCTATAATTGCATCTGCACCCAAATCAATTAATTCTCTATACCGTTCCCTCCATTCAGGAAGTGGCAAATCATGATCCTCTAAACCAGCATGTACCAGAATAATTAAGACATCCACTTCTTCCTTCGACTTCTTTACTATATCCTTAACAGAGGGATGATTGATCCATGCAAATCCACCTCGGTTATGTTGATATAAAGTTAAAGCACCGAATTGTGCTTCACCATAAGATAGAAACCCAACTTTTACGCCATTTACTACTAATTGTTTTAATGCATATGCATCATGGTAATTGTTTCCAGCTCCTGATAAGACTGATTTCTTAAAAGATGAAATGGTTTGAGACAATCCTTCTTCTCCATAATCATAAATATGATTGTTAGCTAGGCAGATGACATTAAATCCAGCCTTTTCAATTAAATCTGGTGCGAGCTGATGTTGGGTAAGATGGGGACCAACTTTATTAATTGGTGAACCTGATCCCCGGATAGGGGCCTCAAAATTACATGAACAGATCTGATGCATTTCCATGTACTCAGCAAATGAATCTGATAAAAATTTATATTTTGGTACTTGCTGAATTACGACATCACCCACAAACAACGCTTTCCATTTACCGTTCATGCTTTATTTCGTTTTCTAATTAGCTGTTCAATAGGTTTCAGAGTCAAATAAGCATTATAAGCTATAATACAATTGTCTCTCCACCCAATCCTTTTTAATATACCGCCGATTTTAGGTACAGTCATTAAGTTTTCTTTAAACCGGACGCCGGGCTTATTCAAGGAGATTTGAGTATTGATCCATTCTAAGTAATTGGGATGTATTACCTCGCGAAGCAATTTTACATCTAGTGGCCTTAACGGGATATTATATAGAGCTTGTTTGTCTAAATTATTTTTAGGGGAACATTTCAAGTTCATGGATTCCAGATCAAGATTATTTTTTCTAAAGTACTCAGCCTGCCAAGCTCTATTATGCCTTCTTTCCGGCGCGAGAGATAGCATTGACATGGCGATTTGCAGATCGAGAAATGGAGACCATGGTTTAAATCCGAAATTCTCAGGAACCCTAAGCAAATAGTTTAATAGTATCATTTTAAATCGCATTGCCTCTATTATTCTAAAAGATGGATCTGCTAACTTATGCTTGTATTTTTCATAATACGAATGCAAAAGTACATTATCAGCTTTTAATAAACTTTGCTTTGAGTCCGCTTTTATGCCATGTGAATAGCCCAGCTTTAATACATCTTCAGCCTTTGTAAGTTTCGGGATCTGTACACTTCCAGCCCACGCATCCCCAATTATACCACTCAGCAATGCAGTTCCTTTGTTAACTCTTTTTGCAATTTCTTTGTAAAATTCTATGTGATACATCCCATGTGCATGGGTTGATATTCCAAATAAAGTGTCCCATTCATCAAAATAATTGTGAAACAATCCCAAGGGAATTTGCTCCCATTTTGTATTTAATTCTTCAGAGATTTTTTTTGCATATATCACTTCATATGACATATCCTGCCTTGGAGATATTCCGTAAGTAAATGATCGGATTTTACTTTTATCAGCTGTCAATAAGTTTAATAACCTGGAATCATACCCGCCACTGGTTGGAATTATTATTTCACCCGACAATGAATT
>JAICGN010000192.1 GCA_025923075.1 Chitinophagaceae bacterium | reverse complement strand
TACCATATACCTATACCCAAACGTCGTAGTTTTATCTACACCCGTCCTTTTAAAATTTCCTTCATCAACAATAATACCATAGCCTGGAAATTTTTCAGCAAGCGCCTCATTTAGTAATTCAAAAAATTTTTCTCTGTCGGCGCCCGATAAATTAGTACCAAGGGAAGCTTCTAGATTGTACCAGCCAACACCCGGTCCTAATAAGATCATATCTAATGTAAGCCTGTTCCAGAAAATAAACTGGTAACCCATTTCAAAACCAACAGTATGCACATTTAAACTCAGGTCTGATTCCACCTGTGATGTGCTGCCGTTTGAATTGGTTAATGTCCAGGAAAGTTTTTTTCCAAAAAGATTATAAGAATAATAAGGCCCTATATATACACCGCGCGGTGCGGAATATTTATTCTCTTTAGCCAGGTAAAAGCGATAATCAGCAGAAATATTAAAACCCCTGTTATCAACTACACTATTTGCCCGCAATGAATCTCCACTAATAAGATCAAAAGGAAATTCTGTTAATCCAAAATTAACTGAGAAAGAACGTTTTTTATTTAATACACGTTCATATCCAAATACAATAGACCTGTCGCCAAATATGAATGGGTTGGTCACGTTGAAATGAATGGTATTCTTGTATTCTTTGTCCTCTTTTTTTGTTTCCTGTGAATCTGCTGTTTGTTGTACTCCAATAAGGATCAATACTGATAAAATAACCCTTCTCATAAGTTATTTATTTTAAAGGTCAATGGTTTTTATGATAGTAAATATCCATGCAGGTGGAGTTATAGTCTTGGTAGTGTAGAACTCTTTTTTTGATTAGCAAAAGGTATTGATGAAAAATGAGTATATAAAACATTCGGTCGATCCATCATCGTTATCCGTTGATCCCTCTTTATTTATTCTCAAACTAAATAATTTTGTTTATTAAAAAAAATTATACAACATGCTATTTAACAGATAAATTATATCCGTTCCTTTATACAAATTGACAAAAAGTCAAACCATGAGTGTACCAAAATCGGACTGGAGGCTATTTGCAGCGGAGGCTATTGGAACGGGCCTGCTTCTTTTTCTTGGCATCAGCATTGTGATTTTTAACTGGGGAGAAGGTTCAGTAGTTGCAAAACTTATTCCTTCTGAACCGGCCCGGAGAATACTAACCGGGTTTATGTTTGGTTCAGTTGGTTGCCTGGTAACAATTTCTCCTGTGGGAAAAATCAGTGGGGCTCACATTAATCCTGCAGTTACACTTGCGTTTTGGCTGCGTGGAAAAATAAAATCAACTACAATGACCGGATATATTATTAGTCAACTGATCGGAGGCGTTCTTGGAACAATACCCTTATTATTCTGGGGAAAACAAGGAGAAAGCATTCAATACGGAATTACTTTACCAGGTGATGCGGGATTAAAGTCTGCTTTTATAGGTGAAATCATTGCTACTGCCTGCCTCATCATTTATCTGTATATATTTATTGGAAGAAAGAGTTTAAGGAATTATACACCTTATGGAATTCCCTTTCTATATGCAATTTTAACCTGGGCCGAAGCTACATTTTCAGGGTGTAGTACCAATCCTGCCAGGAGCTTTGCGCCGGCTTTGATCGCTGGAAATTTTACTGATCATTGGGTGTATTGGATCGCACCAGCGGTTGGAGTGATCATTGTGTCATTATTTTTCAGATGGCGAAGAATAAATCGCATGTATAAAATGGAATCTGCTCGTGTCAGTTATCATGATCATCCAACTTCACCGAGTTTGAGAACCGGGTCTTAAACATAAGTTAGGTTAGTATATGACTTTATCTTCGTTTACTTTTCCGAAACGTCTGTTTCAATTGAACCGCGAGAATAACCGGTTAAAAAAAGCGTAAAAAAATAAATTATATTCGGGATAAAACTAACTGACACATTCTATGAATTTATATAAACTATTTGACCTGTCTCCATTTGCGCTGGTAACGATCATATTTG
This sequence comes from Chitinophagaceae bacterium, assembly GCA_025923075.1. GTDB lineage: Bacteria > Bacteroidota > Bacteroidia > Chitinophagales > Chitinophagaceae > VBAS01. The sequence continues at coordinate 4,135 of JAICGN010000192.1, read as the reverse complement.
TACTGATTTGCTTAGTTGGAGTAGTAGGAAAATACTTAAGAAAAAAATGGCGGGAAAAGCATCCTGAAGTAACGTTGCAAGGAAGGATCTCAGCGGCAGCATTTGGTATTTTATCACTTTTAATGGCCTTTACCTTCTCAGTTGCCATGTCAAAATTTGAAACGCAAAGGCGTCTCATTGCCCAGGAAGCAGCATACATTAATACGGCTTTACTGCGTTGTGATATTTATTCGGACAGTCTCCGCAATCTGCTTCGTACAGATTTTAAAGAATATATTGAAGCAAGGATCGCCTACTATAATGAATTAGATAACGACAAATCAAGGGAGGAACGAAAGAAAGCTGAGCTGATTGCCAAAAGAATATGGGACAAAACGGTTTCGCAAATGCAACATAGTGAGAGTGCAGTACGCTCAGCACAAATGATACCTGCCGTAAATAATATGATGGATATTGCTATTACAAGAGATGGAGAAAAAATAAGCAAAGTCCCTACGCTGGTTTTGTGGGTTTTGCTGATTTTTATGTTGATAGATGGTTTTGTGGTAGGTATTGAAATATTTGACAAAAATAAACCGCTTGTAACGATGTTTGCCAATGCAATTGTGATGGCACTTACGCTGAACCTGATCATTGAATTGCATCAGCCACGAACAGGCCTTATAAATCTCGATCCTGTTGAGCAAAAAATTGTGGATTTAAGAGAACTTGTAAAATAATAAATCAAAACCTGCAAATTGTTTACAATAAAATGTTTGATAAAAAATTGGCTCATCGCGGGATGCAGGGGCAACAGTTAGTTGATTGAATGGGTTGCTTAATTAGAAGGAGCTATTTTAGAAGCGGCAATTTTATATGTGTCTTTTTTGTTAACTTACCACGGAATTCATTTACACTTTCATCATACCGATCATGAAAAAGAAATTATCTTTTTTAGTAATAGCAATGAGTTTGTTAAGCTCACCTGTTTTTTCTCAAGCTGCGACGGATTCAACTGACCTATTAGGCTTGCCCGGGGATAACCTGGATCTTTATGCTGTATTGACCCTGTTTCAAAAGTCAAAAACTATTGAGGCATTTGAAAAATCGTTAAATGATGAAAAAACAGGGATCAATAACCTTGACCTAAACCTGGATAAAAAAGTTGACTTTATCAAAGTTGTTACCAAGAAAGATGGTGACGCGTTTACTTTTATACTCCAGGTTGATGTCACCAAAACTGAAACCCAGGATGTCGCACTCATTTTGGTAAGTAAAGATAAAAAAGATAAAGTTTCGATCCAGGCGGTTGGCGACGAGGATTTGTACGGAAAAGATTATGTTATCGAGCCAAAAGGAAACTCTTCCATCACGGCCAATCCCGGGTATGTTGGTGCAGATCCTGTTACTGTCGATGTCCCGGCAACAACCACTGTAGTTGTTCAATCGGCACCCATCGTACAATATGTGTATTCACCAGCCTATGTGCCCTATTATCCTCCTTACTATTACGGATATTATCCACCCTGGTTTGGATTTGCAACAGTTATGGCGGTTGGTATTTATCGTCATAACCATTATCATTACCATGGTGGTTATTATGGTGGTCATTATCATGGTGGTCATAATAATGTTATTATTAATACCGGGAACAGGAATCAAATTAATCATTACAATAATAACAGAAACAGATCCACAACCGTGTCTGATAACAGGGCGAAGGGTAACTATGGAACCGGATCTGCGAATCGGGGAGCTTCTGCTTCCACTCGTCCATCCACCGGTACGTCCAATCGTCCTTCTGCAGGTACATCCAATCGTCCTTCTGCAGGTACATCCAATCGTCCCGCTGCCGGGACATCCAATCGAGCCTCAACCGGCGTTTCTTCCTCGACACGTCCATCCACATCAAATGTATCCTCGGCGGGTCGCACCAGGAGTGGTGGTGGAGGTTATAGTGGAGGTGGAGGAATGAGAGCAGGAGGCGGCGGCGGCGGCCGAAGACGGTGATTAAACGGAAATTTTAAGTTGCCTACAAACAAGAACGGTTACGCGAAAAACTTTTTCCGTAACCGCTGCAGGAATAAATTCTATCTCTTTTATTGATCAGGGAGCTTAACGTCAGATGCACTCATATCTCTTACGCATACATATTTGCCATTTCTTTTTTCAAACAGACTCATATAATTTCCCTTATTAACGGTGGTGTTTGTAGAGTCAACAACTTTGAAATAGCCAATTTCTACAACCATGTTCCCATCATTTGATACAAAAACCTCATCAGTTTTAAATGAAATTTTATTGGAATTCGCCGCCATTAAATCGGATTTTAGAAATTCTACAATTGCTTCTTTGCCTATTAATGCCGGCATGTTTTGAAAAAAGCTTGTCGCATCATCTGCATAGTAGCCTATATCTTTAATTTCCCTGGCATTATAGGTTGCAGCAAATTCATCTTCTTTAGCCTGGATTTCTTTTTTGATCTGCTCTTTGTCAATTGCAGTAGCAGCGTTTCCTTCTTTCTTTGAATCGCTACAGGAGATCATTAGTGACATCATGCAGGATAACAATACCCCTTTTACAATCTCTTTTTTCATAAATAGGTTGTTCTGTATTAACGATTAATGATTAAACTTAAAATTAGTATAAAAACCAGAATATGAAATTTTTTTTTCTTCTGGACAAACGCATAAAAAAATCAATGAGCATTTAATAAAGAATAGCGGTCGATGAATTTTGAGCGGGTGAAAAAAGACAGACGCTAGCTGATAAAATAAATAGAGCAGTCCAATGTTTTAAGACCAATTTTTAATTATTAAAATCGAGATAAATACAATTTTGTTTTTTTTAAAATCGGAGACACTCTTGTCATAATTGCAATTACCCGTCAACTGTTTTTGAAAATGCAAAATAAAGAAGCCGCCTCACCCAAGAAGCGGCTTGTCTAAATAAATAATTTCTGCTGTTAGAATTGCCAGCCAAACGTTATCAACGGCAGCTTATCTTCCTTAGACGCCGTATAAGTAAATGTAAATACAAATCTTTTCAACGGAGCAATCCATACACCTCCACCATAACCGTTCAGCCATTTATTACTATTACCATCAAGGTCCCATACTTTTCCTGTGTCATAAAAACCCAATACTCCAAAATAAACAGGGAAAAGATAAGTTCTGAAAGTGGCAAGCCGTAACCGCAACTCGGCATTGTTAAAGAATTTTGAACTACCTGCAAACCTGTATTTGCGGTATCCTCTGAGGTGCTCTTCACCGCCGAGATACTGTGCCTGGTAAAACTCAAAATCGCCAAAGTTGTGTCCGCCTCCAACCCTGTTGGAAAAAATAAGTCTTTTGGGAAACAAACCTATATGAAAAGTAAATTCAGAATTCAGCTGGGTAAAATTATAAGCTTCATCATTTAACCCTGCTAAATGACGGCCGGTACTTTGCCAATAGATGCCACGCTGGGGCATGATGGCGTTGTCTCTTGTGTCCACAATAAGAGTATACTTGCCGCCTAAATACTTTTGACTATGAAACAGTGTGTTAGGATCAAGACCATTGGAACCGGTATTTAAGATATTCTTGCCGAGATTGTTGTTTGAATCCAGGGAATAATATTGTAAAACCGGGCCAAAGATGAACCTGACTTTTTCCGAAAATCTTTTGCGTAAAAATATTCCGACATCACCTGTGTTGTATTTTGCCCAGTAATATTTCCATTCGTTTGGTTTGGTTTTATCATAAATCGAATTATCGCCATAGCCGTAAAAACTGGTTATGTTATTCCGGCCCTTAATATCGATATCCGTTAACAGATCTGTATTCCGACCAAATACACTCATATATTCTGCATAGTAACGAAAGCCATATGATTTAGTGGCAAGGGCATGAGTGACTGTAAACTCATGCATGTTCTTATAGGGCGTTTTGCGAAACCCATGATTGATAAATCGTAAAGAGAAGCCCAGGAATAATCCGTCATCAGAATTGTAGCTTGCCGTTAAAAAAGGAATCGTCTGGTTATATTTAAACCCTAACCGGTCAAATGAATTCACAATAGTGTCATTCCTCATTTTATCTCTGAAATCACCGGTAATTTTATTGTTCTCATTTTTCAGATCATACACAATGCCGCCATTATTATTATCAATGGC
>JAICGN010000191.1 GCA_025923075.1 Chitinophagaceae bacterium | reverse complement strand
TGGATTTCAGATCTATAATTACTGATTCTTTCTAAATCCGAAATCTAAAATCTGCAATGTGAAATAAAATTTATCATGGGAAGAATATTTGAAGTAAGAAAGGCCAGCATGTTTGCCCGATGGGATAGGATGGCAAAACAATTTACCCGCATCGGCAAAGAAATAGTGATCGCCGTGAAAGCTGGTGGGCCCGATCCGGCAACGAATGCTGCACTTCGTCGTTGTTTTCAAAATGCGCGAAGCGTTGGAATGCCAAAGGACCGTGTGGAAGCTGCTATTAAAAGGGCACAGGGAAAAGAGCTGATAAACTATGATGAAATTCTGTATGAAGGTTATGCCCCTCATGGCGTTGCGTTGTTAGTAGAAACGGCAACAGACAATCATGTACGCACTGTAGCAAATGTAAAATCATATTTTACCAAAGGTGGTGGCACTCTTGGGAATAGCGGTAGTGTAAGTTTTCAATTCAAAAAAATGGGTGTGTTTAAACTGAAACCTGAAGGATTGAATATCGACGATCTCGAATTGGAATTGATCGATTTTGGTTTGGAAGAATTAGGAGAAGGAACAGGCGAGAATGGTGAAAATATCCTGGTTGTCCGTTGCGGCTTTACTGACTTTGGCAACATGCAAAAAGCACTGGAAGAAAAAGCCATCACTCCTATCAGTGCGGAACTTGAATGGATACCTAATGTCACCGTGCCGGTAAATGATGAACAGGCTGCTGATGTAAGTAAGTTAATTGAAAAACTGGAACAGGATGATGATGTGCAGAAGGTCTTTCATAATATGGGGTAACTTTATAATGTGAATGATAAACCGGTAATCCTTTTTGATGGTATTTGCAATCTCTGCACTGGCAGTGTTCAATTTATTTTAAAGAGAGATAGAGAAAAAAAGTTCTTGTTCGCTTCGCTTCAGTCCAATTATGGGCAAAATCTTTTAAAGCAATTCGACCTTCCAACAAATACATTCAATTCATTTATCCTTAACCAGGATGAAAAAATTTTTACCCGCTCAGCTGCGGCATTAAAAATGTTTCAGCAACTTAAAGGTTGGAAATGGGTAAAGATATTCTGGATCGTTCCCGAATTTATTCGTGATGCAGTTTATAACGTGGTCGCAAGGAACCGCTATAAATGGTTTGGCAAAAAAGAAGAATGCTGGTTGCCCACACCAGAATTGAAAGAAAGATTTTTAGATTAAAATATAAACGCCCCGAAGTATCGGGGCGTTTGATGTCAATTGCTTATGATCAGTCACCAAGTTTTACAAGTTTGATTTCCTTATGCACTTTCCCTTGTATAATTTTTACAAAATATGTCCCTGCATTGTATCGATGACCAAATCCAATGGTTGAATTTGTATTTATATTTCTTGTTTCAATCGTTCTTCCATACATATCCACAACCTGCATTATTGTCTTTTCTGTTGAACTACTTTTTATAGTCAGCGTAAAGCTGCTTGCAGACGGATTTGGAAATGCAACTACATCAAAAGGCTGCGAATCTTTTTCGATACCAGTCTCCATTTCTGCTTTCTGTGTTGAATTGATCTGAGTGATATTTGAACTGCCACCGTTAATAACGATTGAGCTGTTTGCTCCGACAGGTTGTGTTGGTAACGCTGCATCGCTTTCGCCGGGCTGATTATCGTAAATGACCGTTCCATTATTCTTATTGTAGACCTTCATTCTTATCTTATCTATTCCTGTTCCATCAACTTGCCCGTCTACAACCGTCATAGTAAACCCAATTCCACTTTGCCCACCAATGATTTTTCCAGTTCCTTTGAACTGCGCCATTGAATTATTAATCACGAGATAATCAAAGTTCAACGCATTAAATTCAAAATCTCCTACTTTAAATTCAAATTGTGTTTCGCCCTTTGGATTCGTTGAGTTCTTGAAATAGTTCATTGCAAACCCGTAACTGGCCTTGCCGGTTGCCGATGGATTTGATTTCAAAGCACCGACGGATGATTCATAATAACCTCCACCATAAATATTACCTCCATTGGGATCATAAATGACAACTATTGCATCAAGATCATTATTTGTATTAGCATAAGAGGTAACACCTGCCTGATCCGTCACATTCATTTGCAACTTGTAAACACCCGAACTATTGAATTTATAACTTCCTGAAACTTTTCCCACCTGATTACCCGACGGCTCAGTAACTATTCCATTGGTAACTGCATTACCATCCAACAGCCATTTTGCAGTATGCTTATTACCTGGCTTATCCCAAAACACTCCATTAAAAGAAACGGTAGAGCCGACCTTAAACTGATTACCAGTTTGCGGTCCTGTGATATTATGAGCAACTACTACAATAATAGAAGTATCTACCGGCGGATTACATCCATCACTAATTGTGATCTTAATAGTATAGTAGCGAGCTTGTCCATTATTTGCTTTTTCTGCTCTTAATCTTACATGATGTTCGTCGATAATTTCCCAATCAGGTGATTGATCACCATCGCTGCCCCCCTTTATTGGATCGCTGCTGCTGACGCTAAGCGTGCTCGTAACTCCACAATTATCGGTAGCAGTATAATTAATGGCGACATCTCTCATTTTATGATTTGGCGGCCATAGCACGACAGGATCTGCACTAATGGAAGTCACTTTTGGTGGCTCGGTATCATTTACATTAATGACCTGGGTACGGCTTGCCGTGTTACCACATGCGTCAGAAGCAACCCATTTTCTTGTTAACGCATACCTGTTCACGCATTGCACATTTGTTTTCACTTCTGAATAAATGATCGTTGGGGTAACCCCACAATTATCCGTAGCAGATTGAATTGGAATTTCGGGAATATCTTTCGTACAAGAAACAATAATGCTCGATGTGGGTGGCGACCCTTCGAATACAGGTGGTTGACTATCGTTCACTATAATTATTTGCGAAACGGTCGATGTATTCCCGCATGCATCGGTAGCGGTCCATGTACGCGTAAGCTTAAATTTATTTACACATTGCTGTTCAGAAATGACCTCCTGTAAAGTAACCATAACTGGTGACGACGGATCATAACAATTATCCTGAGCGCTTAAAGAAGGTGCATCAGGAATTTCGGATGCACAATTTACAGAGATCAAGGAAACAGGTTTTGAACTAAACGCAGGAGCCTCGGTGTCATTTACATTAATTACCTGGGTCTGAACGGCCGTGTTTCCGCAAGCGTCCGATAATGTCCATGTTCTTGTTAATGTATATTTATTCGCACAGGAACCCTCCGTTTTCACTTCTTTAAAATCGGCATCTATATCCAGCAGTTCGTCATCGGGGGTGCAATTGTCTCTACCGGTCAATATATAGACCGGCGGAACATTTGAAGGACACGACACGTTTAGTGGTGAAGTTGGTGGGGGGTTAAGAAAATAGGGCGCTTCATTATCATTTACTGTAATTATTTGTGCACAGGTGCTTGTATTACCTGCATCATCCGTTGCTTTAAACGTTCGGACAAGTGTGAACCGATTTATACAGGTTTGATCAACTCGTGTCTCACTCAAAAACTTCGCCCCGACCTGCGGGCTGCAATTATCCACAGCAGTAGCAATTGAAAGATAAAGAGGCGGTACTTCCTTCTCACAGGTCAAATTTAAATTGGCAGGGCAGGTAATAACCGGCGGTTCATTATCTACTACGGTAACGGTAAAACTACAAGTTACACCTGGGTAGTCAGGCAAAAAATAAGTAATAGTGCTGACCCCTGCAGGAAAACTGGTGCCGCTTGCGCTGCCGCCATAGCTGCCGGAAAGAGGTCCTGAAATAGTGTAGCTTAATGCAGCGTTTGAAGGAACAACGACAGGATCAATATTGTTCACCACCCTGGTACAATATCCGGGAGCTGTTGAAACTGTAATATTACCGGGACATGTTATGGAAGCCGATTGTGCATTTAATGAGCTACGCAATAACTGCAACGTTAAGACCGCAAAGTTTATTAATATTAATTTTTTCATATGCCAAGTTTTGATTGGGGAAAAATAAGCCTCCAACTGCACGACAGAGAAGGCTTATTATTAAAGCAAACCGTCCTCTATTTTAAAATTTGGTTTCCTATTGCATTAAGAATATTCTCCGCGACCTTATTCCCTTGCAAAATGCCCGCATCGATACTTGGATTGTAATGGATCCCGGCATAGAATCTTGAGCGCCCAGCTTCAACACCGATCGCTATAATGGAAGGATATGTTCTTGGAGCAAAACCTAGATAATCATAGGTATGATCAGTAAACGACCCCACGTTCCCAAAAATCTTTTCTATAACCCTTGCAGCTGCGAGAGAAAGTGATGAATGTGCAGATGAATATTCAGGATGTGCGGGAGTTCCCAGAAAAGAATTCCATGTTGTATGTCCCATCACTTCACGGATATAGGTAATTGGCCGAACTAAACTGTATTCATACTTTCCATCGAAGCATGCTATCAATGCATCATTGATAGCGGTACCGGTAAGCGCATAAGCTAAAGCTGTTTTATCCAGAGTTGATCTTGTTTTCTTCACCACCTGTTGCAATATGCTGAGCCAATGGCCTGGTGAACTTACACCGGGAACATCTCTCCAAAACATAGCCATTGCTTTTTGGTCATTGGTTAAAGCAAACGATGCATCATAAACTTCTTTTACCATTGTATAGAAAGTAGAGGCAGGATCTGTTGAATATGGTAATGGTGATCCGGCCTGTGTATTGTTTGTACTACCGGCAATGATCGTCCTGTTATTACCCCAGTAAGGCGTTGCAGGATTTGCAAATGCAGGTGCTGTTGGCTTCCATAGACCCGAACCAGTTGGTATTGTATAAGGATTGTTTGCGTTTTTATACCCGTCAGTCTCTGCCCAATTGAATATTGCCGTAGCAACTGCTTTTCCAAAATTTGAAGAGCTTGTGATTATTGATTCCGGCTGATCGTCAAGAAACTCTTGTTTCAACGCTGCCTCTAATGAATCAATAGCGATCTTATCGGCTGCAGTTGCATTGGGAAACATCGCCTTATTTAATGCTGCCATTGCTGCATTTACATTAGCAGGATAATAATATTTCTTAGAATGATTGATAACCGGAAGACCTGTCAACCCATTCCATTTATCCGACCATTGAAGAGACTGGCCGGGTAAGCCCGGTCTTAATGATTCAAACGCGACTACACCCGCATACGCAAAATGTCTAGAGAACGCATGATTCGCAATCCCTGTCGCATTGCGCATCAGTCGCAACTGCATCGTCATCCATTTATCCAAAACATCGGATGAGTAGGAGGATGGCTTGTGTTTTTGATTGATACGGGTTTCTTCTCTCTGGCAGGAGTTAAGGAGTATCAAGATCAATATCGCTGTAAGGAACAGAAAGGCAATAGTATGCCTGATCATCGAACGAGATGTTGTTGTCATTTGATTAAGGTTTATGGTTAATGGTCTTAGATTCTTATTTGATTACTAATTCATTTTAGTGAACCGATAAACTGACTTGTATTTAACATCGACTGTCTGGTTGATTTTTGTTGGTGGTGTTAGTGGTGCTTTGCCGCCTTTTGTAGCGATACGCTGTATATAATCGACGTCTGCAAAAATCCCTGTTGGTGTAGTTCCAACTTTAGGCATCAGCAATAACCAATCGATACTTTCAGACTCTTCACCCGGTGCTGTTCTCGCAGGAGTAAAATGTTGCGCAAAGATCGAATCCGATTTTGAGACTGTCCAAAATGGCCCTGCGCCATGAACGCCCACTTTTTGATTGGTAATATCATAAAGATCGGCCTGTGGAGCTACGAAGACCCACTCATAAGCGACAGGATCACTTCCTGTTTTAATTCTTGCTTTGTATTTCTGTACACCTATTGCATAATAAGTAGCAACTCTTGAGTTGCCATTAGGCAGATTTTCAGGCACAGCAACAGCAGCCGGAATGTCCAGACTTTCACTCGCTATAATATGAGCCGCCGGTGAATTGGTGCTGCCTGCAAGAGTAGGACTCGCAGTAGGGATCTCTTCATTTGAACTCTTAACAACCTGATCTCTTTTGCAAGCAATTAGAGATGTTGAAAAAACAAAAGCGATCAAAAAAAATCTTTTGAATTGACCTGGTTTGTAATACATCTTGATAAGTTTTAATGGTTTAAAATGATGAAGCAAATCTGGTATTTATCACACAGGA
>JAICGN010000190.1 GCA_025923075.1 Chitinophagaceae bacterium | reverse complement strand
TGGTATTTGATCTTGATCTTATCAAAAAAATTTACTTAGAGCTTCCTGGCAAAGTTGAAGCAGCTCGAAAATTAGTTAGTAGACCCTTAACTCTTTCTGAAAAAATATTATATACTCATTTATCTGGTTCGTTGCCTGCAACTCCATATGACAGAGGTAAAGATTATGTTGATTTTGCTCCGGATCGTGTTGCAATGCAGGATGCCACAGCGCAAATGGCTTTGTTACAATTCATGACCTGTGGTCGGCAAACGGTTGCCGTTCCTTCAACGGTTCATTGCGATCATTTGATACAGGCAAAAGTCGGCGCTAAAAAAGATTTGCAACTAGCGATTGAAACCAATCGTGAAGTCTATGATTTTCTTGGCTCAATATCCAACAAATATGGTATTGGTTTCTGGAAGGCTGGTGCAGGTATCATTCACCAGGTAGTCCTGGAAAATTATGCATTTCCAGGCGGTATGATGATTGGAACGGATAGTCACACTCCAAATGCAGGCGGGTTAGGCATGATAGCAATTGGTGTTGGTGGGGCCGATGCAGTAGATGTGATGGCAGGGCTTCCGTGGGAACTAAAAATGCCGAAGCTGATCGGCGTAAAGCTCACTGGAAAAATAAGCGGATGGACAAGTGCGAAAGATGTAATTCTTTGGGTAGCCGGACAATTAACCGTGAAAGGAGGCACAGGTGCTATTATTGAATATTTCGGCGATGGGGCTGATAGCTTAAGTGCAACCGGCAAGGGAACTATTTGCAATATGGGGGCTGAGATTGGGGCCACTTGTTCATTGTTTGCCTATGATGAAAAGATGAGTGCTTACCTGAAAGCAACTGGCCGAAAAGAGGTGGCTGCTGCGGCTGACGCCATTCGTGAACATCTTCGTCCCGATGCTGAAGTATATACAAATCCGAAAAAATATTACGATCAGGTGTTGGAGTTGGATCTCAACAAGCTTGAACCCTACCTGAACGGTCCCTTTACTCCGGATCTTGCAACCCCGATTTCAAAACTGAAAGAAGCGGTAGAAAAAAATGGCTGGCCCGAAAAAATAGAAGTAGCATTGATTGGCAGTTGCACTAATTCTTCTTATGAAGATATCAGCCGAAGTGCTTCTATTGTTGAAGATGCAAAAAGTAAAGGATTAAAAGTGCTGTCCGAATTCACCATTACACCCGGTAGTGAGCAAGTCCGGTACACCATAGAAAGAGATGGTTTCATAAAGGAATTTGAAGATGTGGGAGGAATGGTGCTGGCGAATGCATGTGGCCCTTGCATCGGACAATGGGCCCGACACATTGATGATCCCAACCGAAAGAATACCATTGTCACTTCGTACAACAGGAACTTTGCAAAAAGAAATGATGGCCTCTCAAGCACTCATGCTTTTGTCGGTTCACCGGAGATTGTCACGGCATTGGCGATGGCCGGGACGCTTAACTTCAATCCACTCAGGGATAAATTGAAAAATGATAAAGGTGAGGACGTATCGCTGAAAGAACCAACCGGGTTTGAACTACCGCCAAATGGGTTTGCAGTAGAAGATGCGGGATTCCAGGCGCCGGCAGCAGATGGAAGCAGTGTTGAAGTAAAAGTTTCACCTGATTCTAAACGCTTGCAATTACTGGAACCATTTCCGGCATGGGAAGGCATCGATCTTAAGGGATTAAAACTTTTGATCAAAGCAAAAGGAAAATGTACAACCGATCACATCAGTATGGCCGGACCCTGGTTAAAATTCCGGGGTCATCTTGATAATATTTCAAATAATATGCTGATCGGAGCGATCAATTATTTTAATGATAAAACCGACTCAGTAAAAAATCAATTGACTGGTGATTTCGGTCCCGTGCCGGCAGTTGCAAGAGCGTACAAGGCAGCAGGCATAGGAAGTATTGTTGTTGGTGATGAAAATTATGGTGAAGGTTCATCAAGAGAACACGCAGCAATGGAACCACGTCATCTTGGCGTCCGTGCAATTCTTGTAAGAAGCTTTGCGAGAATTCATGAGACCAATTTAAAAAAACAGGGGATGCTTGCACTAACATTTGCCGATAAAGAAGATTACGATAAGGTGCAGGAAGATGATAGCATTGATATTAATGGGCTGACGAGTTTTGCTCCCGGCTACTCATTAATTGTGATCCTGAATCACAAAGATGGAAGCAGAGACGAAATTATTGTAAATCATACTTACAATGAACAACAGATCGAATGGTTTAAAGCCGGTGGTGCATTAAATGTTATAAGATCTCAATTTGCAAGGGTATGATCAGTAACAATTAGCTGAGCCATTTTTTTTATTCTAAAAATAGTAAGCCCCGTGTTAGCGGGGCTCTTCTTTTAGGGTAATAAAATATTTAACTAAACTCTACCTGAAAACATTGGGTTGTTGAATATTACCGGCGGCTTTAGGAATGTTTACGACCAGAAACTCTGCGGGTGATCCGTGCTGATTTATTAATTCTCTATACTTCATTTTGAGATTTCTTTTAAAAGTACCAAGATAGCCGGGCTTTGAGATCTTCTCTGGGTCCAGTTTAACCGATTCAATATAATCGTTTCCTATGTACATCATTAGTTGCATGGCGGTAATGATAGTGATATACAAAAAAACTCAATTTTCATTTTCACTGCAATACCAACTTGTACTCAATTTTTGAAAGTAAGTTTACGAACAAACCTGCGGCTAACCGGTTTACATGAAATACTGTTCCTCGGCTATTCTTCGTAATTTGGTAATAATAAATCCTTTATCATGCCAGTCAACAGGAGAAGTTTTCTGAAAGCCTCAGGGCTTACGCTCTTGCCAGCCGTTTTACCGGCTATGCCATCGTTAGCAAATCTTTCAAATAACCGGTTGTCCCCTCCCAACGAACCCATTGTAAAGTTTTTTGGAGATGGCGAATTTTATGATGGGCTGCCCTATCTAGACCAATTACAAATGGCCAATAAAATACAGCCGCTTACGGTCGATCGATATGGATCCGGCGGCGCAGTGCAGGAGCTTGAAAAAAAGTTCGAAGGCATAACCGGGAAAGGAAAAGCGATCTACATGCCGAGCGGCACAATGGCGAATCAATTTGCTATTGCAGCATTAAGTGGTGAAAACACAAAAGTGTTTGTACAGGACACAAGTCATGTGTACCGGGATGAAGCGGATGCTGCTCAATCGATATTTAATAAACGTTTGATGGCCCTTGCTAAAAATGAGACTTTTTTTACAGCCGATCAATTACAAAATGCAATTGAAAATCTTGACAATGAAGAAGTATTCAAAAGCGGTATTGGATGCGTTTCCATAGAAAACCCGGTTCGTCGTTCGGAGGGTCGGACGATCCCGATTGATGAAATAAAGAAGATAAGTGAATATTGCCGCAGCAAGAACATTAAACTCCATCTTGATGGCGCAAGATTACATATGGCGTCTGCATGGTCAGGAATTTCTATAAAAGAATATTCAAGTTATTTTGATACAGTCTATATTTCCTTGTATAAATATCTCGGTGCAAGTGGTGGCGCCATTCTATGTGGTGATAAATCATTGATCGAAAAAATGCCCCACATGATCAAAATACATGGAGGAAATATGTTTGGTAATTGGCTGAACGCGGCAATGGCTTCCTATAAATTAGAAGGTATTGAAGAAAGATTGCAGCAAGCGATTAAAAGATCAAAAGAAATTTTTGATTCGCTAAATCAGATCCCGGGAATGAAAGTTGCTGCGTTAGATGGCGGTACAAATATCTATGCCATAAAATTTCCTGCGGGACTGCAAGGCCAAAAATTTGGCGAACGTCTTAATAACTACTTTATCCGAATGCCAAGACCAGATGCAAATGGGGCCGCTAAGATCTCAGTAAATGAAACGTTACTTTACCGTGACCCGAAATATATTGTTGATGCTATCAAAGATTCACTCAGTAAAGCGAAATAAACTCAAACTTGTTTATATGAAAAGAATATTTTTTATGGCAGTCGTTCTTTCATCAGCGACTCTATTCGGGCAAAAAAATGCCTCTGTTTCTTTTGAAAAATGGATCAGTCTTAAAGGGGTTGGTGGCCCTATTATTTCCCCTGATGGAAAAACAATTGTATACAGCATGTCAAGTACCGATTGGGCAAACAATACTTATGACAATGAACTTTGGATGGCGAAAGATGGCGAAGCCCCTTTGCAATTAACAAGAACCCACAAGAATAGCACGGGTAATGCAGCGTTTACTCCTGATGGGAAATATGTAAGTTTTATAGCAGACAGGGGTGACAAAAGGCAGATCTATATCATTTCTGTGGCAGGCGGGGAAGCCATCCAGGTAACAAAAGATGAAGATGGTATTAATAGCTATGCGTGGAATCCTGATGGAACTAAAATTGTTTATAGTAAACCACAACCGAAAAGCAAAAAGGATAAAACAAAAGAGGAAAGGTTTGGTGCATTTGGAGTCGAAGGCGAAGAGTACCAGCTAACACATCTATACCTATTGAATTTTAGCTACGATTCCGTTTTTCTTGCAGGGCAACTTCCCTGCTATTCATCAAAAGATACGAGTAAACCAAATAAAGACCCCGATTGCGTTTCATTGCCTGTTGCAAAACCATTGACCGAAGGAAATTTTAATGTTGGCGGATTTTCCTGGAGCCGCGATGGAAGACAAATAGCATTTAATCGCCAAAAGGATCCATTGATCAATTCGGGTATTACATCAGACATTGTATTGATCGATGTGGCTACAAAAAAAATGACGACCGTGATCAGCAACCCGGTTGGTGATTTTTTCAATGTCTGGAGTCCCGATGGGAATGCATTTGTTTACTCCAGCTTAGTGGATGATTCTATTTCCAACTATTATAAAAATAATCGTTTATTCATTTATGATTTAGGAACGAAGAAAAGCGTGGAAATTGCAAAAGACATTGATGAAAATAAGTCGGTTTCAGACTGGAATAAATCGGGACTATTTGTTGGCGCCTTTGATAAAACGAAATTTAAATTATACAGCGTAAATACAAAAACCGGAGCTACTGAAAATGTTCCAATCGCGTTAGACCTTCCCGGAGGCATTGTATTTAGTAAAAAATCAGATGCTATTGCAGTATCAGGAAGAAATTATACTGGTTTGAATGAGATTTATTCATGGCGGCTGAAGCAACCGCTAAAACAGATCACTAATAACTCTGCACAGATCAAAGGCTGGAACACACCGGTAAACGAAGTGATACAATGGAAGAGTAAAGATGGAGCTGAGATCGAAGGTGTTTTGTTGAAGCCAAAGAACTATGATGCAAAAAAGAAATATCCTTTGCTTGTAGTTATTCATGGGGGGCCAACGGGTATTGATCTTCCTGAACCAACACCAACCTATGTGTACCCCATAATGCAATGGGTGGAAAAAGGAGCCCTTGTATTACGGGTTAATTATCGTGGCAGCGCAGGTTACGGCGCAAAATTCCGTGCCTTGAATGTTCGCAATCTTGGCGTGGGTGATATGTGGGATGTTGTAAGTGGTGTCGAATATCTGAACAGTAAGAACATGATCGATACTTCCCGAATGGGTTGTATGGGTTGGAGCCAGGGCGGGTATATTTCTGCGTTTCTCACTACCAATACAACCATGTTTAAAGCGATTTCAGTCGGTGCAGGTATCTCAAACTGGGTCACTTATTACGTAAACACAGATATTACACCTTTTACGCGTCAATACCTGCAGGCCAATCCCTGGAACGATATGGAAATATATTTGAAGACATCGCCAATGACAAATATCAATAAAGCAAGTACTCCAACATTGATTCAGCATGGTGAATTTGATAAAAGAGTTCCTATACCAAATGCTTATGAACTTTATCGTGGCTTGCAGGATAGAGGTGTTCCTTCAAAGCTAATTGTATACAAAGGTTTTGGTCATGGCATTAATAAACCAAAAGAAAGATTGGCTGCAGTCTGGCACAACTGGCAATGGTTTAATCAGTATGTATTTGGAGAAAAGGAAGAAGCCATGGCCCTTGATGATAAGTTTTAGAATTATCTTTTCAAAAAATCTGAATACACTTTCTGCATGAGGGCTTTTGCCGTCGTTTCATGCACTGTGTTTGATTTTCCTTCTTCAAATACGGTTCTCCTGCCCGCATTATCATATAAAATCCGGCTGCTGTCTGTCACAAAACCAATTCCATCATTGTAAGTAAAAAATGCCCAGTGCGGCGAAGT
>JAICGN010000189.1 GCA_025923075.1 Chitinophagaceae bacterium | reverse complement strand
TTGTTATTTAAAGATATAATTTTTTTTAACTCACACCGCTCACTTCCATTGCTTTTTCAATTTTTACTATCAATCCCTGCAAAACTTTGCCTGGCCCAACTTCGGTAAACCTGGAAGCACCATCAGCGATCATTGACTGAACACTTTGCGTCCACCGAACGGCGCCGGTCAGCTGATCGATCAGGTTTTGTTGTATTTCATCTTTATCCATCACTGCCCTGGCTACCACATTTTGATAAACTGCACAAGTAGGATTATGGAATTTCGTAGCTTCTATCGCTGTCCGTAATTCTCTTTTTGCTGGTTCCATCAATGGCGAATGAAAAGCACCACCAACAGGAAGCACCATGGCTCTTTTTGCGCCTGCTGCTTTCATCCTTTCACAAGCAATATCAATTCCTTTTATGGATCCGCTTATTACCAACTGTCCCGGGCAATTATAATTAGCAGCAACAACAACTTCCCCGGTCTCCTCTTGAACGGCTGCACAAATCGCTTCTACTTTATCATCGGAAAGGTTTATTACGGCGGCCATTGTTGAAGGCTTCCTTTCGCATGCGTGCTGCATTGCTTTTGCACGAACAGCAACGAGTTGTAAAGCATCCTCGAAACTCAACGTGCCATTTGCGACCAGCGCAGAAAATTCACCTAAGGAGTGGCCCGCCACCATATCGGGCGATGCGCTTTCAATAGTTCTGTATGCAACAATGGAATGAAGAAAAACTGCAGGTTGTGTTACATTGGTTTGCTTCAGATCTTCATCAGTTCCATTGAACATGATATCAGAAATCCGAAAACCAAGAAGATCATTGGCTTGTTCAAATAATTTTTTTGCGAAGACACTGTTATCGTAATGTTCTTTTCCCATGCCGCGAAACTGCGACCCCTGGCCTGGAAATACAAATGCATGTTTCATGGTTCGTTAGTTTACCTCACCCCTGCAATGAATTTGGTGAATCACAGGAATAAAAAAGGTTTGATAGCATAGAGCATTCAAACCTATAATGAATTACAAATATACCAGATTACCCTAAATCGGATGAGATAAGTTTTAAGAACTCACTCCGTGTAGGGTTCTTATGAAACTCACCATCAAATGCGGAAGTAGTAGTTGTGGAATTTTGTTTTTGTACTCCACGCATCATCATACAAAGGTGCTTGGCTTCAATAACTACTGCTACCCCAAGTGGATTCAATGTTTCTTTAATAGCATCTTTAATTTGTATAGTCATTCTCTCCTGAACCTGCAGGCGCCGCGCAAACACATCAACCACTCTTGCAATTTTACTGAGACCGGTTATCCAACCATTCGGGATATATGCCACATGCGCCTTACCAATAAACGGCAGCATATGATGTTCACACATACTATAAATCTCAATATCCTTTACTACGATCATCTCGCTTACCTCTTCATGGAATTTGGCTGAATTGATAATTGCTTTTGCATCCAAATGATAACCCTGTGTCAGGTACTGCATTGCCTTTGCAAGACGTTCAGGAGTTTTGTTTAAACCTTCTCTTTGCGGATCCTCCCCGAGCAATTCAAGAATTTCAGCATAACTTTTTACCAGTCCACTGGTGATCCTGTCTTCGTACTGTTCTGTTTTTTTATATGCCATAACCTTCTAAAATTTCAAATGTCAAATCCCAAATTCCAATTGCACTCTTTAATGGTTTTAGTGTCTAAAAGTCCGCCTTCGGCGGATTTAGAGGGCTGGGTACTCAACAAAATTTCTCGGTGTTTCATACAATCTTATTTGCAGCTCTTTTTCTTTCCCGATATGCGGACGTAATAGATCATAGATCACTATCGCGATATTCTCCGCGGTTGGATTAAGGTTTTTGAATTCCACTGTGTCAAGGTTTAAATTCTTATGATCAAACCGTTCAAGTACCTTCTCCCCTATCAAATCACTTAGCTCTTTTAGATCCATTACATATCCTGTTCGCTCATCCGGCTCACCCACTATTTTTACTATCAATTCATAATTATGTCCATGATAATTCGGTAACGCGCATTTGCCAAAGACCTGTGTGTTTCTTTGATCATCCCAATCAGGATTGAACAAACGATGCGCTGCATTAAAATGTTCTTTTCTGAATATGGCAACCTTCTTATTCATTTATTCAATTTACGAATTTAATTTCCTGGTTTATCACGGGAGTTAACAAAGACTGACGAAAAGGTTTCAAAGGATATTGTTAAGCTGATTATTTACCGCCATAGTATTCTACATAGATCTTTGCGGTTTCTACTAATTTCAGGCAATGTAACTGGACCGGTGGCGGGAGATGCGGTTCAAGCTCTTTCCAGATTCCCATAACAAGGTTTTCAATAGTGCAAAGCTTGTCTCTCATAAAGTCCACATCAATATTCAAATTTCTGTGATCCAGCTTTTCTGTTATTTTCTCCTTGATCAATGCCCCCAACTTCTTTGCATCAAAAATAAAACCAGTGTCAGGATCAGGATCACCTTTTATGGTTACATATAGTTCAAAATTGTGGCCATGCCAGTTTTCATTGGCGCATTTGCCAAATACTTCATCATTTTTTTCCTTGCTCCAGGCGGGATTGTAAAGTTTGTGCGCAGCGTTGAAATGTTCGATTCTTGTTAAGTAAACCATGCTTTACTTTTTGTTTCCTCACAGCATTGGGCGGAGGAAATAATGAGCCTGCCTGACGGTAAGCAGGGCGCAAAGGTAAGGTTTATGAGCTTTACAGATGATATACGATATTTGCCAAAATGGGAAAAAATATACTTGTTGCAGCAGCCACGGCAAAAGAAATCAACCCTTTTATACAATCGATAAGAAAAGGCCAGCTCAGCAAAAACAGTATTGATGTTTTGATCTCAGGGATAGGGCTTACAGCAAGTACTTATCATTTAACCAAACAACTTAGCTTAAAAAAATATGACCTGGTTATACAGGCCGGTGTAGCCGGATCCTTTGACCGCAAATTTCCCCTCGGTGCAGTTGTAGCCGTTAAGCAGGATGCTATTGCGGATCAAAGTGTCATTGAATTGAAAAAGCTCAAAACACTTTTTGATTTAAAGCTGGTTCCGCAGGATCAACATCCCTACAAAAAAGGTTGGTTGATGAATCCCAATAACGGGATCTTGAAGAAAATCAAACTAAAAACTGTAAAAGGAATTTCGGTGAACCAGATCAGTACTTCAAAACAAATGATCAAATTTTACAGAGATGTGTTTGATCCTGCAACTGAATCAATGGAAGGAGCAGCGTTGCATTATGTTTGCTTAATG
The DNA here is from genome assembly GCA_025923075.1 of Chitinophagaceae bacterium. Lineage (GTDB taxonomy): Bacteria > Bacteroidota > Bacteroidia > Chitinophagales > Chitinophagaceae > VBAS01. The sequence continues at coordinate 2,981 of JAICGN010000189.1, read as the reverse complement.
GAAAAAGTTCCTTTTGTTCAAATAAGAGCCATTTCAAATTATATCGGTGAAAGAAATAAAAAGAAATGGGATATGAATGAATCGATCGCTAACCTGAATGTCGCACTAACAACATTGATTAATAATTATTAATTAAGAATTATTTTCCCGAAATGAAATTAACTCTCGGATTTTCTCCTTGTCCTAACGACACTTTCATCTTTGATGCATTGATCAACAAAAGAATTGACACGGAGGGCCTGGAATTTGACGCTGTACTTGAAGATGTAGAAGCATTAAATCAAGGGGCTTTTAAGGGAAAGCTTGATATAACAAAACTGAGCTATCCTGCTTTTTTTCAAAATCTTGATAAATATCTATTGTTAAATTCCGGAGCCGCATTAGGAAAAGGCGTCGGACCAATCTTGATTTCAAAGGTCAATCCCAATAGCTATCGGGATCAAGAGTCAAAAGTGGAAGATCGTTCAATTGCTTTGCCCGGAGAAAACACAACCGCAAACCTTCTTTTTTCCTTTGCATACCCTGCAGCAAATAATAAAGTTTTTATGCGCTTTGATAAAATTGAAGATGCAGTTTTATCCGGCAAGACGGATTTAGGAGTTATCATTCATGAAAACCGTTTTACATACCAGCAAAAGGGATTGCATAAGGTAACAGACCTTGGAGAATATTGGGAAGAAAAAAGGAATACACCAATACCTTTGGGCGGTATTGCCATTAAGCGATCGGTTGATAAGGCAATTGGCTTACAGGTTGATAAATCGATAAGAAAAAGTGTCGAATTTGCCTTTAGCAATTACCCCCTGGTCACTGATTATGTAAAACAACATTCGCAGGAGATGGATGAAGAAGTAATGCGCCAGCATATCGAACTTTATGTAAATGATTTCTCGCTTGATCTTGGGAATGAAGGAAAGAAAGCAATTGAGACCTTATATAAGGTAGCGGCAACACAACCACCAATCAGCATTGTCCAATCATCAAGTGACTTATTCCTTTCATAAAGTGGACTTTATTACTAAATGATTATGCATTCTCCTTACTCCCGAATCGTTGTTTTTGTCGTTTCATTAACACAAGAGGTTTTGTAATCATTCGTAATTTGTAAATCGGAAACCTAAACCACACCTTAAACCATGAGAAAGCTTTTCCTTTTATCTGCAATATCCCTTTTTACTCTTTTTATAAATGCACAGAATAATTCCCAATCTATTCACCGGCTTAAAGTGTTTATTGATTGCAGCAATACGTTCTGCGACCACAATTTTATAAAAACAGAGATCAATATTGTTGATTTTCTCCTTGATAACCAGGCAGCGGATCTGCATGTATTGATCACAGAACAGGAAACCGGTGGTGGTGGAGATCAGTTCCAGCTCATTTTCTTTGGACAAAATCGTCTTAAACAAATGACAGACACTATGCGCTTTAACACCGACCCCAATGCAACTGATTTCGAAGAAAGAGATATGTTGATAAAATACTTAAAATTGGGACTGACGCGCTATATAATTAAAGTGGGTGGTGGAAGTGACATCGCAATCGAGATGAAAGCCAAAGCGGATGAAAACAAGAAAGATACCTCAACGACTACGAAAGATCCATGGAATTATTGGGTATTTCGAATGGGGGCAAACGGGTTCTTTAGTGCTGACGAAGTATACAAAACTTCCCGGATAGGCGGCAACCTGGCCGCTAATCGTGTTACCGAAGAACTGAAAGTTGGTTTTGAAATGTATGGAGGTAAAAACAGGGATAGTTATTATTTGGAAGACAGTACCAGCAAAGAAAAAATAGTCAACAAAAATGAAGATTATAATTTTTCGCATTATCTTATTAAAAGTATCGATGATCATTGGTCCTATGGATATGAAGTAGCCCTATCCCGCAGTAGTTTTTCAAATAATAAAGGCAGATTACTATTTCGTACTGGTATCGAATATGATATTTTTCCGTATAAAGCCGTGAATACAAAATTTTTTACGCTGTCCTATGTTGTTGATGTAAGACGAAACTCATATTTCGACACCACCTTGTTTGATAAAACAAAGGAAACCTTATGGGGCCATGCCCTGGAAACAAACCTGTCTTTCAAACAGAAATGGGGCACTATCGAATTTGGAATAGATTACCATAATTACTTTCATAACTGGAAATATTTGAATCTTGGTGTAAATGGAGAAGTTGACATTCGCATAACCGGCGGGTTGTCATTTAATTTTTATGCCTATGCTGAATTAAGCCGGGACCAGATCTACCTCCCCAAAGAACAGGCGGATATTACAGAGGTGCTTACCCGCCGGCGACAAATCGCATCGGGTTATAATTTCTTTACTCACTTTGGCCTCAACTATCGTTTTGGATCAAAGCTGAATAATTTTGTAAACCCACGATTTGATTAAATTATTTCTTAAGTGTGTTACCATAAACGTCAAGACATCTTTTCCTTGCAAATTCATGATCAACGATGGGTTGCGGATAAGTCAATTCTTCAAATTCAGGAACCCATTTGCGAATATATCTTCCTTCAGGATCGAACTTTTGTGTTTGCAAATAAGGATTGAAGATTCGAAAATAAGGCGCGGCATCACAACCAGAGCCCGCGGCCCATTGCCAACCCCCATTATTTGATGCCAAATCAAAATCCAGCAATTTTTTTGCAAAATAAGCTTCGCCCCAGCGCCAGTCGATAAGCAGATGTTTTGTAAGAAAAGAGGCAACAATCATTCTTACCCGATTATGCATGAAACCTGTCGAATTTAATTCCCGCATGCCCGCATCAACAATTGGATAACCAGTTTTTCCGTCACACCATGCTTCAAACTCCTTTTCAATATTTCTCCATTTGATATTGTCATACTCAGGTTTGAAAGCCTTACTTACTACATGAGGAAAATGCCAAAGGATCATTTGGTAAAAATCCCGCCAGATAAGTTCATTTAAAAAAGCTTCATTTAAGTCAGCAGCTTTTCTTGTCAGCT
>JAICGN010000188.1 GCA_025923075.1 Chitinophagaceae bacterium | reverse complement strand
TTTAGCAGGGTATACCTACGTGTACACTATGCCAGTGATGTGATTGCAGGAATCGCCGTCGGTTTTATTTGGCTTGTATTATCGCTCAATATTATTCACAGGATCGAAAAAAGATTTGTAGCACGAAGGGCACTGAAAGCTGAAGGGCTTGAAAAATAAGCAACGAATCTGTCCTTAGGGTATATAATTAAATTTCAACAATATAGCCTTGGAACTTAACGCTTCGTTTGCGATAAACATTTCACCATTCGTTTTAAAAGTTAACCCTTCAGCCTGGGGAAATAATTTCTGTGCTAACATATAGACTGCTTCCACACTCCCATTAGGATCTGCTATTACCAACTGGTTACTGGCCGAAGAAAGAATAAACAACTTCTTAAGTACAGGATGTATTCTTGCGGCTGAAGGTTGAAATCTTGAAGTTTCCCGTGGTGAAAGCTCCTTCACCTTTGCCACGTCGATCGAATAAAGCGGCTTACTTATGAAGCCGATCGAATCGGGATAATATGCATAGGCACTCACCACTTTTTTATCATCACTTGCACAATTCTTGCACATCAATACCAATGCCTTCCGGTCGGCATCATAATAAAGTGTTTCAAAATCATCTTTTCCGGACAATTCAAGTTTACCCAGGTCAAAAGATTTTTGACGACCCGAACTATCAGTAACAATTCTGAAAAGCATGCCATCACTTCTTAAAACATACACATCGTCGTTTGCAATAGCAATATCTTCATAATCTCCTTTTGAAGGGCTGAATTCAAACTCCCTGATGATGCCGCCATTGTTCTTATCAAGATAATAGATCGTTCCACTCTCATCATTATGCGCAATAAATTCGTCCTTATGATTGTCCCATACAACCCCTGAGATCTCTTTAACTTTCAGATCAAGCTTGATAGGTAATGCCTGTGAAAAATCATAATGCGGAGGTGACTTATATATAAACTTCTTGGGTTTACAGCTGATTATTAAAACCAAACATATGCAGTAAAAATACAGTGGCCCCCCTAAAAATTTAAATCTTTGCATCTGTTAACTTTAAGTAAATTTATAAAAATATATCTTTATAGTATGACCGAAGAACAATTCAGGGTATTATCTGCAGCTCAGGATTTTGTTTCAGATCTTTTTATCAATAAAGTCGACAAAGGCATTCATTTTCATACATTGCAACACACACAGGAGGTGTTGGCCGGTTGTGAGAGAATGGCGGATTATTATCACCTGGAAGATGAAGACCGTTTTGCATTGATGCTTGCAGCCTGGTTTCATGATACCGGTTATAGTGCCGGACAGGCCATGGGACATGAAAATGTTAGCGTTGAGCTTGCCACAAGATTTTTAAATGAACATAAGGTAAATCAAAACGTAGTCAACAAAGTAGCCGGCTGCATCAATGCCACCCGGTTGCCTCAGAATCCAACCTCACTTATTGAACAAATCATTTGCGACGCCGATCTGTTTCATCTTGGCACCACCGATTTTAAAGAAAAGAACAAGTTGCTTCGGGACGAGTTGAATGATTTTGGGAATTTGGGGTTGTCAAAAAAAGATTGGAGAAAAAAAAATATAGAGTTTCTTACAAGGCATAAATATTTCACCTCGTTTGCTAAAGAAAACCTTGATCCATTGAAACAGGTATACCTGCAGGAATTGAGTGAAAAGGCAGGTATCGACGATAAGGAAGATAAAAAGCCTTCTAAGGCTCCCAAACCTTCCAAAAATTTCAGAGATTTCAAAGATTCCAAAGACTCTAAAGACCCTAAACCGGTGTTAGCTCAAAAAGAGAAACCAAACGAAAAAGGGCTTACGGCTGACGAGCAAAAAAAATTAAATGAGGTAAAAAAGAAAAAAGAAAAAGAATCACAATCCGAAAGAGCCATTTCAACTGTCTTCAGGATAGTGGCGCAAAGTCAGAATAACTTAAGCCAGATGGCGGATTCAAAAGCAAACATCCTGATCTCAGTTAATTCGATTATTCTTTCCATCGTGATCGGTACGGTTTTTCAGGATCTGCTTACAGACAGTAATTTGCAAATACCCGTTGGTATTCTTGTTGTGGTTTGTTTATTGGCGATCGTATTCGGCATTCTCGCTACCCGTCCCAATGTCACTTCAGGTACATTTACCAAAGAAGATATTGCCAGTAAAAAAACTAATCTTTTATTTTTCGGGAATTTTCATAAAATGGGGTACGCAGATTATGATTGGGCGATGACTGAATTGTTAGCTGATAAAAACTACCTGTACAGCAGCATGATTAAGGACACTTATTTTCTTGGTATTGTGCTTGCAAAAAAATACAAATACCTGCGCATTGCTTACAACATATTCATGTATGGACTTATCCTGTCAATGATCGCATTTACTGTTTCATTCCTGCTGCCAGGTGCCACAGAAGTATATGCGCCGCAGTAGAAACTGTTTTTATTTTGGAAGATGAGCAATCAATTCGACTTCCAGTTTTGCGTCGGCCATAAACAGTCTTGTTATTTGAGTCCATGTCGCGGCGGGAAAATCGCCTTTGTAAAACGCTTTTCTTGCATCATTATATTTTTTCATGGCTTCTATATCGGTAGTAAATAAATTTTCTTTAACTACATTTTGAAAACTGGCGCCAAAACTTTTCAATGATCTTTCCAATGACTGGTAGACTCTTGTAATTCCCTCCGGGGTTACATCTCTTGCCACGGCCCCGGAAATATAAAGTATATTATCAACTTTTACTACCTGCACATATCCTGCACTGGTATCCTGTTGTAATGGATTGCCCCAATGCCATTTTTCCTTTTTGATACTATTATCTTGTGCACGAATAGTTGTGCTCATTAAAAAGACGAAAATTATTAATGCTGTTAAATGGTAAAAAATCTTTTTCATAAAAAATATTTTATCTAAATGAATAAGCTGAGTAGCTAAAAATAAAAAATCCATCCCGACAAAATCGGGATGGATTGCTAATTAAGGTTAAAACTTTTTAAAGATATTTTTTCAACTCTTCAACCAGTTCAGTTTTAGTGATTGGAATACCCATGATCTTATTGTATCCTTTTGCATCTACAAAATAAACATCGCGGATAATTTTTATGAGCTGACCATTATTGATCTCGGGAACCACCACGGTTTCATAATTCCTTAGTATCGCACCAAGATTTCTGGGAAATGGCCGCATATAACGAAGATGTGCATGAGCTACAGATTTTCCTTCGGCTAATAACTCAGACACCGCACTTTTTATCGCCCCAAACGTAGAACCCCATCCAAGCACAAGCAGTTTTCCTTTTTCAGGACCGTTATCAATGCTTTGTAACGGAATATGATCGGCGATCTTATCAACTTTTGCCTGTCTTGTTTTTACCATATGCTGGTGGTTGTCGGGATCATAACTCACGTTACCGGTACCATCTTGTTTTTCCAGACCTCCAATCCGATGCTCAAGATCTTTTGTTCCCGGAATTGCCCATGGTCGAACCAATTTCTCATCTCTTTTATAAGGCAGCAACTGCTCCTCTCCTTCATCCAACGAAGTTTTGAATTTCACTTCTATTGCAGGTAAATCGGCACTTTTTGGAAAACGCCATGGTTCTGCGCCGTTCGCAATATAACCATCACTTAAAAATATTACCGGCGTCATGTGTTGCACTGAAATTCTTGCAGCTTCGTAGATAGCACTAAAGCAATCTCCTGGCGTGCTCGCTGAAACGATTGGCATCGGGCATTCACCGTTTCTTCCATAATATGCCTGCAGCAAATCGGATTGTTCTGTTTTTGTTGGTAACCCGGTAGACGGACCGCCACGCTGAATATTGATCACTATTAATGGAATCTCCAACATCACGGCAAGACCCATTGCCTCTGCTTTTAAGGCAATACCGGGCCCGCTTGATGTAGTTATACCAAGACTTCCACCGTACGCAGCGCCGATCGCCGAAGTGATAGCCGCTATCTCATCTTCTGCCTGGAAAGTTTTTACACCAAAGTTTTTATATTTAGCAAGATCATGAAGGATATCTGATGCCGGAGTGATTGGATAAGATCCAAGGAATAATTGCAGCCCGCTTTTTTGCGAAGCCGCTATCAATCCCAGCGCCAGTGCCTGGTTACCCATGATGGAACGGTACTCGCCAACTTCCATCTTTGCTTTTTCTACTTTATAGGTTGTCGTAAAAGTTTCGGTTGTATCACCATAATTATAACCCGCCTGCAGCGCTTTAATATTACTGTTGAGTATTTCGTCTTTCTTTCCAAATTTTTCTTTCAAAAAATCAATAGTGCCTTCCATGCTCCTGTTGTACATCCAATAAAGAAATCCAAGCACAAACATGTTTTTTGCCCTATCCTTTTCCTTCATCCCCATCGTAATATCCTTCAAAGCTTCACGGGTCATCTTGGTTACATCCATCTTGATCAATTCATAGTTACCAAGGCTTCCGTCTTCCAATGGGTTCACACCTTCTTTATAGTTGGCCAAACGAAGATTCTTTGCATCAAAGCCATCTGTATTTGCAATGATTTTTCCGCCTTTTTTTAATTGCTTAAGATTCGTTTTCAATGCAGCAGCATTCATTGCAACCAGCACGTCACAAAGATCCCCCGGAGTAAAAACCGGGTTGCTGGAAAAGCGAAGCTGGAAGCCACTCACACCAGGCAATGTTCCCTGCGGAGCACGGATCTCGGCTGGAAAATCCGGAAATGTCGCAAGATCAATACCGAGCATGGCGGTATTATTGGTAAACTGCGAGCCAGTGAGCTGCATTCCATCACCGCTGTCACCGGCAAATTTTATTACTACGTCAGAAAGTGTTTCCTGTTTACGGGTCATTAAAGAAAATTTGGTCTGCGAAGTTAAGCTCTTTAAAGAAAGTAACGGCCAAGCAAAATCAGCCGGCAATTTGCTGGGACTTTTGAGCTATAAGCCATTTCTCCGTTCACAAATAACTGGTTCAGTAGGCTGCCGTTTACCATTAACCTCCTTGAAATTGATAAACGGCTGTTCGTTGCCGGCAGGATTTCTTTATCTTTCCGTTCCTCAAAAATTTTTCTTTTATGAAATCAAGACTCCTTATAGCAACCGCGCTGTTTTTATTTTTCGGCGGTATGGTGGCTGCCCAGACTAAACTTGTAGAAAAGGTAACCAGAAAAGATGGCGAGCTAATAATTCCCTACGAAAAGTACGTTCTCTCCAATGGGTTAACATTGATCATCCATGAGGATCATAGCGATCCGGTGGCCCATGTGGATGTTACTTATCATGTTGGTTCGGCTAGAGAAGAGATCGGTAAATCTGGCTTTGCACATTTTTTTGAACACATGATGTTCCAGGGAAGTGATCATGTGGGTGATGAACAACATTTTAAGATAGTAACAGAAAGCGGTGGTACACTGAATGGAAGCACTAATCGTGATCGTACCAACTACTTCCAAACGGTGCCCAGCAACCAGGTAGAAAAGATGATCTGGCTTGAGGCGGACAGGATGGGCTTTTTGCTTGATGCAGTTACTCAACCAAAATTTGAGGTACAACGATCGACTGTGAAAAATGAACGGGGGCAGAACTATGATAATCGTCCTTACGGGCTGGCCCAGGAAAATATCGCTAAGAATATGTATCCCTATGGCCATCCTTATAGCTGGCTTACTATCGGGTATGTTGAAGATCTTGACCGTGTGGATGTGAATGATCTGAAGAATTTTTTTCTTCGCTGGTATGGCCCAAACAATGCGGCGATAACGATTGGTGGTGATGTGAACCCAAAGGAAATAGTGAAACTCGTTGAAAAATATTTTGGCTCCATTCCCCGCGGACCAAAAGTTGAAGAGATGCCGGTCATGGTTCCAGGCTTAACGAGCCATCGTTTTGTTTCTTATACTGATAATTATGCAAAGATTCCTCGGCTTTATAAATCATATCCAACGATTCCCGCTTATCATAAAGATATGGGGGCCCTTGCTTGTCTTGCCCAGGTCTTAGGACAGGGAAACAATTCTATTTTATATCAGGAATTGGTTAAAAAGCAAATTGCATTGCAGGCTTCGGCATTTAACCAGGTGTCCGAATTGTCAGGCGAGTTTTCATTCCAGGTTGCACCCTATCCCGGCAAATCGCTTGCAGCCATGTATCTGGCATTAACGGAAGCGCTGGAAGTCTTTGAAAAAAGAGGTGTGACTGATGAAGATATCGAAAAATTTAAAGGGGGAATTGAAGCGCAAATCATCAATGGATTGCAAAGTGTTGCAGGCAAAGTA
>JAICGN010000187.1 GCA_025923075.1 Chitinophagaceae bacterium | reverse complement strand
ATCATTAATATAGCTTGTAATGCCAAAAAAGCTATTGCACATTTTCCTATTTATTCTTGCATCTTCATTTTGCATTGTTGGATCTACCCAGCAGGTAACTCCTGCTCATGATACGATCATCACCGATACAGTAGCCAAAGAGGTTTTGATCCCACTAAGACAGCGGGTAGCAAATGAAATCAAAAAAAACGTTGAACAGTTCAAAGCCGAAAAGATCACCGCAAGACAAAAAGAGATCCTTGATAATATCCTGGAAGTTTCCCAAAAAGCAAATTATTACTTAGAAAAAGGAATCGATACTGCTGGTATAGCATCTCAACTGGATTATGTACTTCGAATATATGACGTGGCCGGCGATGGTGTTTTTACAAATAAAGGCACCACCCAAACAGAAAGGAACCTTGCCACTTCTTCAAAACTTTTGCAGGAGTTGCTTAACCAAACAGCAATTGAAAAACAGAGACTGGATTCCTATTTTAAAAACCTGGTAGGTTTCCAGAACCAAATTGATTCACTGGCCAGCGACAGTACTCTTATTGAATTGCCTTCAGATTCTGTCAGCCTCGCAAATTTGCTCAGCAAAATAAGACTCGTAACGAATGAAATGAGACCCGCTGATAGCCTGATTCAAAAAGCAATTCAAAAGGTGCAGCTACTACAAACCAGGGTAAACTTTGTTATTATTAAGCTGGAAGATGGTATCGAGGAGATGGAGAATTACAGGGAGGATCTTGCCGCTTCTGTGACAGACCGGGAAACGGCGAATCTCTGGGAGCCGATAGCTTTCAGAAGACCTTTCAGTGAAATTTTACACATATCAAAAGAAAAAGTGAGGTTGGTTTCTTCCTTTTATTTAAAAAATAATTCAGGCAGGACAACGCTCCTTTTCCTACTGGTCGCAGCATTAACGCTGTTTATAAGAAATTTGAAGAAAAAATTACGTGCTGCTCATCCGATAGCTATCGGATCGTCACATGCCGGTCAGCAGGAATGGCTTGTTTTACGCTTTCCCCTTTTGTCATCGGTGTTTATCATTCTATGTACTTTCCAATTCATCTACCCAAAGCCGCCATTTGGATTCACCAGTACATTATGGATCATTTCAGCACTTTGTCTTACCATCATTTTCTGGAATTTCATTACGAAATACTGGAGGACTGCCTGGGTCATATTGCTGCTGATGTTTTTCCCGGCAGTTTTTGACAACATCATACTGCAGGCTTCGCGGGCTGAAAGATATGGAATGCTTTTACTGTCATTAATGGCAGTGATCGTTGGCGTTGTTTTTTTATTGAGCCCGCGCCGGATAGAATTAAAAGAAAAAGGTATTCTCATCTTTATAGCTTTCGTCGTTTTAATGGAACTTATATCTGCCGTAGCAAATCTTTATGGAAGATTTAATCTTTCGAAATCATTTTTAACCGGTGGTATTTTCGGTATCGTCAATGGCATACTTTTTTTCTGGGTAATACGGCTGATCAATGAAATGCTCACCATCGCCGCCTTGATATACAGAAACCCGGGCAGAGAAACTTTGTATATCAATTTTGAAACGGTAAGCAAAAAAGCACGGCCTGTTTTTTATTACCTGTTTGTAGTAGGTTGGTTTATTTTGTTTGGACGGGGTTTCTATTTCTTTCGGAAGTTTGCCGTTGAGTTCAACGATTTCATTGAGAAAGAAAGAACGATTGGCCAATCAACTTTTACGATCCAAAGTGTTTTTGTTTTTTTCCTGATCCTTTTCTTGTCCGGCCTTATTTCAAGCATCGTTACATTTTTTGCTTCAAGCGAACGCGGGAATGAAGATGGCCGCGAAAAAAGAGGAGGCATTGGCAGTTGGCTGCTGCTGATACGAATTTCAATCATAAGTATTGGTGTGTTACTGGCATTTGCTGCTGCCGGCTTTGGCATGGACCGGTTGACGATAATTTTAGGAGCATTAAGTGTGGGCATCGGTTTTGGATTACAAGCCCTGGTCAATAACCTGGTGAGTGGATTGATCCTCGCCTTTGAAAAACCCATTACAGTGGGAGATGTGGTTGAATTCGGAGGACAATCAGGGACGATGAAGTCAATAGGTTTCAGAAGCAGCGTGATTACCACCTGGGATGGCGCCGATGTCATTATTCCTAATGGGAATCTTTTGCGTGACCCCGTTATCAACTGGACAAGGGGAAAAAGCAGCCGTCGTGTGGAAATAGGGACAACATTAGCCAGTGGCACCGATCTGGAAAAAACCAAAAAACTGGTGCTGGATATTTTGGCCGCAGATAAAAGGATCATTTCTTATCCTGCACCTTCGGTATTAGTAAAGGATTTCAACAGTGGTTCTATTGAGATCAGGATCTTATTCTGGATTGAACATTTTAAATTCTGGACTCAAATAAAAAGTGATGTAATTGAAGCAATCGATGAGGCTTTAAAAAAGGAAAGCATTCAAATTCCTTTCCCGCAGGAAGATTTGAATACCCGGAGTGCTGAAAGTGACGTGAAAAAGAATAAATGATCGTAACCCCGCGCCGCAGACTCAGCATGGCTATCCCGATTCTTCGGGAACGATCCTATAATTTTTGATGTCCGGCCGGGGTCTTGCCCGGCAGATATTTGATGTCCGCCCGAGGTCTTGCCTGATGAAATTACAATAAAGGGAAATGATGATGGCAGACCCCGGGATCAAAACTGTTGCAACACATCATTTACATGAACAAGCCTTTTATACTTCTTTATGCCCTTTTCATAAAATGATGCGCTGGAATATTCATATTCAGTAAAATCAGTTACCAACTGCCATCTTTTGCTAACAGGATTGTGATGAATGTATTTTATTTTTTCAAGTATAAATTTCATTGATTGACATTCTTTAGCATCAAAGCTTTCTTCAAATACTTTATGTCTTTGACCTTTTGTTCGTTCTCTTTTAGTTACCCCGCGTTGAAGTTCTTCAAGTAATAAAACCTCTTTATTGTTTTCCAAACCCTTGATTATTTCATAGGCCATAAATCGCTTTGCATTGCCGATGATTGCGTTTAATGACTTTGGCATTATTGGAAAATGCAGGATAGCATGAAAATCCTGCCTGCCGGCAGGCAGAGATTTGGCATGATTACATAACTGAACACACTGATCTTTTTTTCATACAGTTTATCGAACCATTTATATACCGCATCGTATGCCTGTGAAATGCTGAATAAGTGCTTCCATTCGTAGCACGTGAAAGTGATATAGTAAACACTGTTGGGGAAGTTGATCGTGTTGAAAGCGGACAGGCATGGATAAAATTAATTAACAGGCCTGGTGCCTCGCTGAGGTTTTTCTGGTATGATTTCGTTCTTTCATTCTATTCACCACCTGGCCAAAATTCCATCCTCATCACCGGCTGGTCATTCGTCAATGAATTTGGAATAATTAAGGACAAAGCAATTTTAAGGCATCTAATGATTGTTGCAGAGTTAATTTAATTGAGGCATCAATTCCTGGACAATTAATTGCGTTTGTATATGCCGTTTTTGCAGCTATGCAATCAGCTAATAGGCCGCTCCCTACATATTTACTTCCGGCAGCAACAGCTGCATCTATAAGTGGTTGACAAGACACGACAGCCGGTTCACTTTCTTTTGAGCAGCTTATATTGGCTGTTGATGCAACAGCAAATAATGCTATAATCAATAGTAATTTTTTCATAAACGTATTTTTTAAAATTTACAGTAACTAAAGTCAGAAGGTAGAGATGCAGGAGTCTTTAGAAGGTTAGAATCTTACAAAAGATAAATGAATATTTCTTCATTAAAAAAGATTTTAATCATAAAGTAATTATACTAGTAATCGCATATTGGAATCTCGATTAGATATATGAGGTTTAGTCTTTTATTAAAAGCCGATTTAACCTATTACTTAAATTCTCGAACTAATCAGGAGAAAAATTTGATAGGTACAAGATGGAACGATGGTGCTATACTATCCTAAGGCAAAGTTTTTTTGATACTAAAAGAAGAAAAGCATAAAGTACTTCTAAAAGTACATGGGTGTCTTTTAAAGAAATACAATGGGCTGTTTTCCAAACGAGCTGATCCTTACTCGCAGACCAAGCATAACAATCCTATACTTTTATTATTCTTTATTGATTTGAAGAAAGGAACATTTATCTGCCGAAGGCAGACTACCGACAACGAGTACCTTATTCTTACCTCCTTCGTATCTCCTCCGTACCTCCTTATTAGTAAAAGCGTAGTAAAAGCGTTCGGAACGCTTTTACTACGCTCATGGCGGGGACCAGATACGGAGGAGGTACGAAGGAAACATTGGTCATGGTCTTACCTACTAAGCGTACCTGTCCCGATCCTTCGGGAACGACTCAAGATTATTTTTATTATTCTTTATTAGTTAGTAGAGAAAGAAACAACACTACGGACAACGTGGGCGGAAATGATCAATGATTTTCATTCGGTGTCTTCTTCCGCATATCTTCCACTTGTTTTATAAAATTTCCTATTGACGCATCACTATTTGAGCCGTATGCATCAATCAACGTACCCTTTTTTCCATTATCCAATTCAATTGCATAAAGAATAGAATTATCCGCCGGATCACTAGCCCCTTCAAAACGGAAAAAATTTTTAATGTGAACCTGGTCTGGCTTATAATGTTTACCCTCTTCTACAGCTACCAGGCCTTGCTCGTCAACTTTAAAATTAATTGAATAACCATCCGTCACCAGTTTGTTTACACAGGTGGAGAGAGAATTCATTTCTGTGGTTGATTGTGTTTGCATACAAATAAGGCTCAAAAAATCATACCAGACTGTAAGTATCACATTTTGATATGATTGAAAAAGGAGAGATTTTAGATTAGTGAGAGATTTTTCCCATTGTACGTCGCACAAATAGATCCAGGGTTTTGATTTGAAAAGAAGAACGCTACCGACAACGTGAGGGACACTACGGACAACGGAGTCCCCGCAAACGACTTATTTATGCACCAGCGAATCACGTTGGCGCATAGCCATCTTGAACACTTCATCAAGTGAGCTGCGAACGACGAGGATCTTAGTTTCCAATACCGCTTCCTCACCTGGTGACAACGATGCCTGGGGATCCACATGCTGACAAGTTAACTCCGGGTTGCTCCATACATTGCCTGTGTTGTGAGTGAAACTTGCGACCACCCAACTTTTGTCTTTGGAAAATGTGGCGATAAATGGCGCATCAACTTTTTTCGACTTATTATAGTACATGATACCATCACGACGTTCGAAAAGCTTTGATGGCACCGGCCATGTGAACGAAACAAGGTATCGTACAGGCAACCACTGATCCTGCGACATTGTTAAACGCTCCGGCGTTTCCGAAGCAAGCAGATCGAAACCATCTGCATGATGAACATAAGTTCGCTCCAATCGAAGGTCATGGAACTCCGAAGTAAGCCGTGGATCTACTATGGCCAGGACAAGATCATAGGTGATGTCGGACAGGTTACGAAGTTTAAAGTGAAAGAGAACACCATCTTCTTCAAGAGTTGCTCTTGCCAGCATATTGATTTTGCCTGGAATGTTTTTCTCATATTCCAATGATCGCTTAGTTCGTCGCCATATCGGTGGCTCGCCGAATTTCCCCGGTTGAAACATGTAGAGTTGAGTTGCATCAGTATTGCCATGTGGTCGTACTGTTAGATGTTCCGGAAAAATGACCTCGATGGCCCGATCCGATGTTGGATGGTTTGGTAGAACAATTCGCAGCGTAGGTTGAGTGTTTTCATCTGCCACCATGAGTTGCATGCCAGCTTTATTGCGAATGCCTTCAATTGTAGGCTCCGCCTTTTTTTGGCGAGATGCCAGCAGAAATCCTGATACCGCCAGTAAGAGAAATATTACAATGATAAGTATCGACCTTTTCTTGCGCATCGCTTTCTTCTTTAATAATAAAGTGGTAGAAAGTATTATCAGCAAACGATGTTACTTCTGATAAATTGCTACAAAAATAGATATTAACAGTGCATTAAACAGACACAGAAGAAAGAAGCAACACTACCAACAACGAGGGGTCGCCCATCACACAAAGGCAACGCTGAGCAGACCCCTCGTGGACATTTTCTTTTTATTTCAATTTATTTGGAAGACCCAGCAGGAAAATTGCTGCCTGATGTTTTTACTATAAATCTTAAAAACTATTTGGAGAAGTCATAGAAATCGAGGGGGCAGAAACCATTTCTGTTTAACAATTTCTGTTAACAGTACCTGAAAAACTCCACACAACCTCTGTTTAAAATAGATTTAAAATAATTTGAACCGTTTTTCTTGTTGAACATTTATAATAATCAATAAACAAACAAAAAAACCGGCATCGCCT
>JAICGN010000186.1 GCA_025923075.1 Chitinophagaceae bacterium | reverse complement strand
ATACTGCTCAAAAATTACAGCATTGACGTTTTCGCTTATTGAATGTGAAGCAATAAAATGATGACGGACTTCTTTTAACACTTTTTCAGACGGTCTGGCAACACCGATATTCAGCTCTTTAAAACACTGACGGCTGTCAGCTGAGATAATTTCCGTAGCGAACTGTCTGGCAAGTGAGATGGCAACGGCGGTTTTACCAACAGCAGTTGGTCCGCAAATGATTATAACAGTCTTGTGAAGCGGAAGGTTCATTCACGATAGCCATTGTCCTGCCTTTGATATAATTGTTGATATTATACTTCTTCTTCGTCTGTTGCCGCTCCGTCCTCTCCCAATCCTGCATCTTCTCCTTCTTCATCTTTTTCAGCGAAACCTTCAGCCCCCTGTGTGAGATCATACTTCTCTTCGACATCAGCAAACTTTTCACCCAGCAAACCCTTGGTACCGTACTGACTTGGCGCAATACCCTCCGAACGGACAGTGGCGGGATAACTAAGCTTACCATTTTCTTCCTTCGAAACGTTGATCAGCTCAAGCAGGAAGCTCCAGTTTTTATTAAAGTCATAGTTATAAATAAACTTCTGGCCAGGGTTTTTTATTTCGTTGCCAACAGTTGTATCCTTCATTAGCAATGGCTGAGCCTTGTACTCCTTTTCATATACTTCAAGGGAGATCTCTCTTCCGCGTTGCCAGTGATCATTACTGCGGAAGAATGTAGCCTTATGCTTATTGTCAAATTCGTAAGCTTTGAGTATGGCTTCGTGCAACTCAAAAAAAGTCTGTGTATGCCTGATGGCAACATCGCGGTAAATGCTGTCATCATCCTCAAAATAGATCCTGAA
Source organism: Chitinophagaceae bacterium (assembly GCA_025923075.1). GTDB lineage: Bacteria > Bacteroidota > Bacteroidia > Chitinophagales > Chitinophagaceae > VBAS01. The sequence continues at coordinate 5,641 of JAICGN010000186.1, read as the reverse complement.
CTTTAATACTGCCATGTCTCAAAAATACGATTTATGATTTAAGTCCGGACAAACTATCGTGAGCGGAGCTCAGATTTTACCGGTTTAAGATTCAATTCATTTGCCTTTTTCAGCATCAATTGATAAGCATCCTCAAAGCTATTTGGAATTACGCCATCAAGGATCGCATCTTTTATTGCATCTTTAATAATACCTACGGGTTTTGATGGCTGTAATCCAAAAATTTCCATGATCATCTCGCCATTAATTGGGGGCTGCCACCCGCGAATCCGATCTTTCTCCTCTACTTCCTGGCAACGTTTTCTTACCAGTTGAAAATTTTCCATGTACTTCTTCACCTTCCATCTGTTCTTCGAGGTGATGTCGGCTTCGCACAGCATCATCAACGCATCAAAATCCTCGCCAGCATCAAACAACAGGCGACGAATGGCCGAGTCAGTAATATTTTCTTTTGTTAAACTTATTGGGCGAAGATGTAACTCAACAAGTTTGCGGACAAACTTCATTTTTTCATTTAGTGGTAACTTTAGTTTAGTAAAAATTTTCGGCACCATTCTTCCGCCAACAACTTCATGTCCATGAAATGTCCAGCCATGCCCTTCTTCAAATTTTTTTGTTACTGGCTTGGCAATATCATGTAAAACTGCGGCCCATCGCAACCACGTGTCACCGGTTTTTTCCGATAAATTATCAAGTACCTTAAGCGTATGATAAAAATTGTCCTTATGTCCGATGCCATCTTTATATTCAGCGCCGGCAAGGTCTACCATTTGTGGAAAAATAATGTGTAATAGTCCCGACTGGTACAGTAGGTCGAAACCAATGGAAGGTTTTGCACTGTCAATGATCTTTATAAGCTCATCAGTTATTCTTTCCTGCGAAACAATTGTGATCCGATTGGCTTCATCTTTAATTGCCTGGAAAGTTTTTTCTTCGATTGTGAATCCAAGTTGCGACGCAAAACGGATGGCCCGGATCATCCGAAGCGGATCATCACTAAAAGTTTGAAGCGGATCAAGCGGCGTACGAATGATCTTCCTTTTAATATCATTGACCCCATCAAATGGATCGATAAGCTTTCCGTAATCGTTTTCATTTAGACTTATTGCCAGCGCATTGATGGTAAAGTCGCGACGCTCCTGGTCATCCTTTAATGTCCCGGCTATGACCTCAGGCTTGCGCGAATGATACCGGTAACTTTCTTTTCGGGCACCTACAAATTCCAGGTCAAAAGCGGCCCCGGTTAAATCCTCTTCGTCAATCGGCGGAAGGACTTTTGAAGACTCTTTATGTTTTGAAGAATCAATTCGCAAATGTGCGGTGCCGAAATTTTTGAAATAGCTAAACTTTGGTTCCGGCTTAAAACGTTTTGCAACCCTTTTTGCCAATTCAATCCCGTCACCTACACACACGATATCAGCATCTTTCGTGTTGCGTCCAATAATTTTATCTCGCACAAAACCGCCAATCAAATAGGTTTCCACGCCCAGTTCTTCCGCAGCATGGGCGATCTTTTTCAAAATAAACAATTCCCTTTCCGTGCATTTAATATCCATCGTTGCAAAGATGAATAAAAAATCATTGATTACTTATTATTAATTATTAGGAGTCTGATAAAAAAATTATTGATTATTTATTATTAATTATTAGGAGCCGGACTTTACAACAATAATCAATAATTAGTAATTAGTGATCAATAATTCCTGAAATGATTATTCTCGTAACACAGTTATTTTTCCATTATTCCACTTAATGACCGAAGATGGCTCGGCAGAAGATTCATCATTTTGCCTGTATTGTACAATGTAATCCACTTTCTGTTTTATATCAACATCAATATCATTGAATCTCTTCGGAAAGGGCATCCCCGAAATATTTGCAGATGTTGAAACGATTGGTTTTCGAAACCTTTTTATCAGGTGACGACAAAATTCCTCACGACAGATCCTGATCGCAATTGAACCCTCTTTACCAACCAGGTTATCTGCAAAGCCTAAAGCACCATCATAAACCACAGTAGTTGGCTTTGTAGTCGTTGCCAAATAATCAAATAAAGAAAGATCCGGGGCGGCTACATATTGCATAACATCTCTTTCATCGGCAACTAGAACTATCATCGCCTTTTCATCGCTACGTTTTTTCACCGTGTAAATTTTTTCAATGGCCGTTTCATTGGTAGCATCACAACCAATACCCCAAACCGTATCGGTTGGATAAAGGATCAATCCCCCGGCTTTTAATACATCAAGGCAGTTCACTATATCATTCTCAAAACTTTTCACCCGGGTTTTTTCTTTTCGTTCTCAATTTTTCATACACTTTCATCACATCAGCTGCAGACTTATGCTGAGTAAAATTTTGTGCATATTGCCAACCTTTTTCTTTTAGTGTTTCAGCAAAAGCTTTATCCTCATAAATCCTTTTCATGCCTTCAGAAATTTCTTCAGTATTATTTGGATTTACATAATAGGCTCCGGCTCCTCCTGCTTCCGGCAAACTTGAAACATTAGAAGTGATAACGGGCAAACGACTCCATAAAGCTTCCAATACCGGTATGCCAAACCCTTCGAAAAAAGAAGGATAGATCATCGCAGTTGCCATTTGATAAATAGCAGGAAAATCTTCAGCCCGCAAAAAAGACGAAGCAACTTTTGCCAACGAATTTTCAGACAAAAAGATCACCTGGTGGTCCAATCCATTTTGCTTAATAAAATCTTTTACCTGCTGTTTGTACCTGGTGCCATCTCCGATCACAACAAGCGGTATCCTGAAATCATTTCGTAACAGGTAAATCGCCTTACAAATGCCCAATAAATTCTTTCTTTCAATTATTGAACCCACATAAAGAAAATACTGATCGGGCAAAGAATATTTTTCTTTTATTTGTCGTTTTATTTTTTCATCGGCTGTTTTTGCAAACGCAGGATTACAACTTTGGTAACAAACGGTGATCTTTTCTTCCGGGGTGTTGTAAAACTCCATAATATCATTTTTCGTTTGTTCACTGATGGCAATTACTTTATCCGCATGATCGCAGGCATATATGAATTTCCTTTTATATATTTCTACATCGATCTTAGAGTATTGTGCGGGATAACGTTCAAAGATCAGGTCATGAATAGTTACAACCGATCTTACCGCTGTTTTGTGAATATCAAGTGGTATTTCGTTGCTGAGTCCGTGATAAATATCAATCCCTCTTTTTTCCAGGTCATTCTTTATCCATGTGCTGCGCCAAACTGACGACAACGTTTTATGCAGCAAATTTGATGGCAATACTTCATGAATGTTCTTTCCGTTCAATTGAAATAATTCTGATGGCTTCGGATTAAGAAGAAAATATTCATGCTGAGGAAAATATGCTGCCAACGAACTGATAAGCGTACGGCTGTAATGCCCCAGGCCGGTGCCATTGTGATAAGCCCTTTTTGCATCAAATCCTATGTTCATAAGTACAAATATAGACCCCTGTCCCCTAAAGGGGAACTTAGAATGAACTTTCATTAAATTATATTTACACAAATAATTATGAAGATAAGAGCTATAATAACCGGCGCATCTGGCATGGTAGGCGAAGGCGTATTGCATGAATGCCTTCACCATAATGATGTGGAAGACGTTTTAGTCGTGGGAAGAAGAAGTTGCGGCTATACACATCTTAAACTCAAAGAGATCGTGCATGCAAATATGTATGATCTCTCATCGATCGAAGACCAGTTGAAAGGATATAACGCTTGCTTCTTCTGTTTGGGCATGAGTTCTGTTGGCGTAAAAGAACCGGAGTTTCATAAAGTCACTTATGAATTGACAATGCATTTTGCAAACACAGTAAGCAAATTAAATCCTGGAATGACTTTTTGTTATGTCTCAGGCAGTGGGACTAATGAAACAGGAAGAATGATGTGGCAAAGGGTAAAAGGCAAAACAGAAACTGACCTGATGAAACTTCCTTTCAAACAAGTGTATAATTTCAGGCCGGGTCTAATTAAAGCAAACAAAGGATCAAGGCACACGCTGCCACTTTATAAATGGCTCAGCTGGATGCTGCCGATAATTAAGACAATTGCTCCGAAAAGCATTGTTACATTAAAGCAAATTGGTGAGGCGATGATCAATGCCACAACAAAAGGATATGAGAAGAAGATACTGGAGGTGAGGGATATTATTAAACTTTCGAACCCCCTGTTCTCCGCCGACGGCGGAGAAACTTAGATTTTCACATTCACTTCGTTTAGTTGATATCCATCCTGAGGGAATGGTTATTTAGAAATTAATGCAGCCGAAATCGGAAAAACCTTCACCATTCACCATTCACTATTCGCGAATCATTTATTTTCGCAGTCTTAAATAAAAATCATCAATGAAGGAATTGATTCTCGAAGTATGGAACAATCGTGAACTTTTGAAAGATGCAAAGTACAGTGATGCAGTAAAAAAAGTAATTGAAGAACTTGATAAAGGGAGACTGCGTGTCGCATCACCAACAGATAATGCCTGGCAGGTAAATGAATGGGTGAAGCAGGCGATCCTGATGTATTTCGGAATTCAGCAGATGCAGACATGGAATGTGCCGCCATTTGAGTTCTATGATAAAATGCTGTTGAAAAAAAATTATGCAGCGCTGGGTGTCCGTGCCGTGCCGCATGCCGTTGCCCGGTACGGCGCTTACCTTGCAAAGAATGTAGTCCTTATGCCTTCGTATGTGAACATTGGTGCTTATGTAGATGAAGGAACGATGGTGGATACCTGGGCCACAGTCGGAAGCTGTGCTCAAATTGGTAAAGGCGTTCATTTAAGTGGCGGCGTTGGTATTGGTGGCGTGCTGGAGCCGTTACAGGCTTCGCCGGTAATAATTGAAGATGGTTGTTTTATTGGTAGCCGATGTATAGTTGTGGAAGGTGTAATAATAGAAAAAGAAGCCGTCTTAGGAGCAAATGTGGTATTAACTCAATCGACAAAAATCATAGACGTAAGCGGCGCTGAACCAAAAGAAATGAAAGGCCGGGTGCCTGCAAGAAGTGTTGTGATACCCGGCAGCTACACGAAAAAGTTTCCTGCCGGTGAGTTTGGCGTCGGTTGTGCATTGATCATTGGCCAGCGAAAGCCAAGCACCGATCTGAAAACAAGTTTAAATGATGCGCTGAGAGATTTTAATGTGAGTGTATAAAATAATCCCGATAGCTATCGGGATTGAGGTTCGAGGTTGCGCAAAAATTACCGAAGTGGATTCATTATATTTGCAGCCCGAAAGTTGAAGAACTTCAAACATCAAGCCTTCGACTTCAAACAACCCTGCCCGGGTGGCGAAATTGGTAGACGCACTGTCTTCAGGTGGCAGCATCCGAAAGGTTGTGCTGGTTCGAATCCAGTCCCGGGCACAACACCCCCCTTTTAGGGGGCTTTTTTTTATATAAAATCCTATAAAACGCTTTCCCAGTAATAGATTCAGGCTTCAGTCTTCTTTTGGTTGTTTTTTGATTATTCTTTGTTTTCCCTAACCGTTTCGTTGCTGTTAGGGTTTAAGAACAATTGATCCCAGACGAATTTTCTTCGATCTGAATTAATCATTCAAGTCAGGTAAGACAAGAAGGCTTCGTCAAAGTATATCTCGGGTGTTTTTGCTTTCGATTGCATGTTTGTT
>JAICGN010000185.1 GCA_025923075.1 Chitinophagaceae bacterium | reverse complement strand
GTTACGTCCAGGATGTGAATACAAAAGAAGTATTAATCGGGGCAAATATTTATGAGGCCCGTTTGCAAAAAGGAACAGCAACAAATCAATATGGCTTTTATAGCCTAACGCTACCCGCGTCAGACACGCTGAATGTTATTTACTCATTCTCGGGCTATAAGCCTGAAGCAAAAAAAATTGTATCGAAGAATAATTTGCGGATCGATATTCTGCTCGTCTCTGCCGGGCTACTGGATGAAGTTGAAGTAAATGCGCTACGAAATGATGATAACGTGAACCGTTCTCAAATGAGCGTCGTTGATGTGCCTTTGCGTGAATTGGTGAATTTACCGGCGTTGATGGGGGAGCGCGATCTTATGAAGGTTATACAATTTTTACCGGGGGTACAACAGGCGCAGGAAGGCACTACGGGATTTTTTGTCAGGGGTGGTAATCTGGATCAGAACCTTGTCCAGTTGGACGAGGCTACCGTATACAATCCCAACCACCTCTTCGGCCTCATCAGCACATTTAACATCAATGCAATCAACAATGTCCGGTTGATTAAGGGAGGTTTCCCGGCTCAATATGGGGGAAGGCTGAGTTCTATTCTCGACATCACCATGAAAGATGGGAATAAAGAAAAGTTTCAGGTCGAGGGAGGGATAGGACTAATCGCTGCGAATCTTACTGTGCAAGGTCCGATAGTCAAGCATAAAGCTTCTTTTATCGTTTCGGCAAGAAGAAGCTACATTGATCTGGTACAAAGGGCATTTATCCCTAATAATACAACCTTGTATTCCATTCATGATGTGAATGCCAAAATAAATGTTGAACTGGGTAAAAACGACAAAGTTTTTTTGAGCGTGTTTACAGGAAGAGACAACGGTACGTATGCGGGCGGGAACAGCCTTAACTATGGAATTGGCTTTGGCAACAGCACGGCCACACTGCGATGGAACCATGTGTTTGGCGGTAGTCTTTTTGCCAATACATCTTTTATACTCAACGGCTATGACCTTGTTGTTGGCACGACACAGGGCAACCATTATTCCCTATTATATACAGGTTTAAAAGATGCCAGTGGAAAATCTGATTTTACCTGGACGATAAATACAAAACACACGCTCAAATTTGGTATAAATTATTTCTTTCATACGCTGTTTCCAGCGGCATATTCATCCGCGATTCCTAAGAGCGGCAATCGTGTAAGACTTGACCCTGACCTGGTGCCAAAAACATATGCCGATGAAATGGCATTGTATGTTAACCACGACTGGGATATTGCAGATCATTTTGGGATCAGCTATGGCATTCGGGTTCCCTATTTTTCTTCATATGGCAGCACGTATACAGAAATCGAGCCCCGGGTTACAGCAAGAGTAAACCTGAACAATACAACTTCACTAAAAGCCTCTTACACGATCATGAATCAATTCATTCATGCAGTTCCCTACAGCTCAGCCAGTTTACCTACTGATGTCTGGTTGTCGTCTAACCTTAACGTTAAGCCTCAAAATAGCGAACAGTATTCATTCGGTGTGTTTAAGAACTTTAGTGATAACCTTTTTGAAGTGAGCGTCGAACTCTATCATAAGAATATGAAAAATCAGGTTATGTTTAAACCGGGTACTCAATTGACCCTTGAAACAAACCTGGAGGAGCAACTAACGTTTGGCGAGGGTACTTCTTATGGAGCGGAAGTCTTTGTAAAAAAGAGTACTGGCCGGCTAACGGGATGGTTTAGTTATACATGGTCAAAAACCACCCAGACTTTCCCGGAGGTCAATTTTGGCAAACCATTTCCTTTTACATATGACCGAAGACATAGTCTGGCAATTGTTGGAATTTATGAGATCAATGAAAGGTGGTCTGTAGGTGCCGATTTTGTTTTTCGAACTGGTAGCGCGCTTACAATTCCACCGGGCCGTATTCCGGTTGTTGATGGAACTTTGTACGATGGCTGGTATTATGATTACAGCGGACGAAACAACACACGATTAAAATCATACCATCGGCTTGATATAAATTTTTCCTATAAAAAGGAAAGGCGAATTTTTGGAAAGAAATATCAAAGTGAATGGTCGTTTGGGGTGTACAATATTTACAGCCGTCAAAATCCATATTTTGTTTATCTAACAGTAGATTCATCTACACAACTGCCGAAGGCTAAACAGGTTTCACTATTACCTATTACTCCTAGCGTTTCTTACAATTTTAAATTCTAAGCTATGCCTGGTGCTATGAAATTCTTCAACATTTTTATGATCACCGGTATTATTTTAACCGCATGGGCTTGCCAGTCGGAAATAGATTTACCCCGGCTGCCCTACGATACTGAAGTGATCATTCAAGGTGTAATGGAGCCAGACTCCGTTGCCATTGTTTATTTTAATAGAACCGTGCCTTACCTGGACGGTACGACAGATCCTGCCAAGCTGGTCATTAGGAATGCCGATATTGTAGTGCAGTCTTCTTATGAATCGGACCGGCTTTATCTCGATAGTGTTTACCTGCCCTTAGATTGCCGTTACAGTTATTTTTACAGAGGAAATACAAAGGCAAAGCACAATACAACCTATACACTCACGATTAACGATGGTGAAAAAACGTATACAGCTACCACGAGCACCGCGCTTACACCGGCAGTTATTGACAGTGTATCTTACACACCTGCATTTAATGATCTCTATGGTGAGCATGAAGGAGTGATCACTTATTTTAAGGATATTCTTGGTGAAGAAAACTATTACCGTTTTCAGATGGCACGAAAAGCCCATATAAACTCGCGTGACGTAACTGGAGGTGACAGGGACCTTCTCGTACCATGCCTTGGTGAGGGAGATACGATCATGTTCACAGAGATCGGTAGGAGTGTTTATAGTGACAAAAATCTAACAAGCCAGCAGATCAAACTTATCATTGAGCCCGCATTAACACATACAACGGTCGTGACTATTCTCGTCCGCATTCAAAGTATTGATAAGGCAACATTTGAGTTTTATGATCAACTGGATGGTCAGAAGCTGGCGCAATTCAACCCGTTCGTTGAACCTGTCTTAATTAACGATGGGCAATTTGGAAAAGATGCAAAGGGTTTCTTTGGGAGTATGATCAGAAGTGAAGGTGTGGAGTTCGAGATGCCGTCGGATGATTAATTGATTTTCCGCACAATCTGTTCCGCGCATGTGAAGATGTCTTGACTAGCTCTAACCACCTTAAATTAGTTATCACTTCCAGCCGGGTCTCCCTCAAAATCCAAATTTCCTCAAATCGTCAGCTATAATTTGCATTAATAATCATCTGCGATGGAAATGTTTAAGAAATCTATTGTATTCAGTAAATGAAGAAAGCAAAGGTAACTATTTTTGGTCTAGCCTTTTTGCTATGTCATTGTCAATGCTCTTTTGCTCAGCAAGACTCAACGACGAGGCCAGACGTTGTACGGTTCGCAGGTGGCATATTACACAATATCGGTTCCCCGATCCGTTGGACAAAAACTGACTGGAAAACAGTATCCATATTGGCATTGAGTACCGGAACAATTTCAACTTTGGACCGACCGGTCAATCAATATTGGACTGCAAAACATGACCCATCATTAGATGTAATTAATGTCATCGGATACTCATATGGAAAACCATATTCGGGATTGGCATTCGCGGGAGGCTTCTATCTTACTGGAATACTTGTTAAGAACGAATGGGTGCGCGAAACGGGCTTGATGTTAGCGACCTCGTTAATAACTAGCAGCTTGTTAGAAGCCACGCTAAAACCACTTATTGGAAGAGCACGACCTCCACTGGGAACAGGAAATTACGACTTTCATCCCTTCTCGGGTGAACCGGTGTTTCATTCGCTTCCATCAGGACATGCCGCGATAGCTTTTACGATCTCTTTTGTTTTGGCAAAACGGATTGAATCCGTACCGCTGAAGATATTGTTCTATGCCTTTGCCGGATCAACTGCTTTGTGCAGGTTGTATTCAAATGCGCATTGGCTATCAGATGTGGCCTTAGGAGGGACGATCGCGTGGTTCAGCGCTTCTGAGGCAATTAAATACATTGCAAATACAAGATTTGTAAGAAATACCAAAACTAATGTTACACTCCATCCAAACGTCGGCGGGATGACTTTAAGAATTGCATTTAACTAAAATAATTTGAGAGTGACAGCCATTGAGAATTTTTTATTCAAATGGTGAGGTGAGCAAACTGCTACAAGAGCCGTTACTGGAGTGCGATATGAAAACTGACATACAAATATCTTGTGTTTTTCTGGCGCCGGATGTAGTTCCCCAGGGAAAAACCTATTCCCGTTTCTCTATTGATGTTGGCGCAAAAAGGATCATTCGAATGGAAAAGGCGCATTGTTTATCAATGCGTCAGATGTAACAAACACATTACGCGTAAAAAGGGAACTTAATGGCGACGGTTTCAAATATCTACACGGATTATTACGAGACGCAAGTGATCAGAGTAGGATATAATTTTAAAAATTTTAGGCCGTAGTCGTAGGGCCTGCTATTCTGGATTCTTTGTGCAATTCTTTCAATGATCTTCGCCGGAGTCAATTCAATTCTTGCAAAATACGCTTACAAAACGGTAGTGCTGATTTTAGGGTTGGGTATCTTCTTGAACTACAAGTGGAATTTAAACTTATGCTTATCAAACCGTTACAATAAAATTATCGGAATCTTCACTGTTTCTCAAGGAGGAATTGCTGGAAGTGTTGCGGATTATGGAAAGCACAAATGAAAAACACAATTCGAAGAATCACAACCACCTCAAACGAAGGTGGCAGTCATGTGAAATGGAAACGGAATAAATTTGAAAGGACACCACCGCACATTGAATTTTATGCCGTACTCCCTGTCTCCGGAAGAGGTTCGCTCCAGAATTTCTGGGCTCATAAACCTTTCACAAGTTGGTAACAAGTTGTGAATTCTGTAATCAAAACACACTCACCCTTGACTAAGTAGATAAATCAAATGAAAAAATGCTATCTGGTGAGCTCACGGTTTAGTTAAGTAAGGCTAGTTTGCCACAAAATTGCCACTGGCAATCGCCACAACAACGCTCAGCCACTGATATTCAGTGGCTCAAGATGACCTATTTTGTCTTTCGTGATCCCGCTGGGGCGATTATAGGTTGGTTAACAAATAACGGTTAGACAGGTAGACCATCCGTGACTTGCCCTCTCTCGAATGCTCACTTTTATAATCAGTGCAAGAACATCAAGGAGATATAAAGGTAATGATACTTTGGGATATCCTCTCTTCCGTTGAAAGTAAATTACAAGTCGCCAGTAATTCCAAAATGCATGCGGGCAGGGGCGAACGTTCGAACAACGTTGTTCATTTTAATTATTGCCTATTCCCCAATGAGAAAATTAATTGGGTTTCGGACTTACCAGTGCAAACGCAAACTAGTGATCTTATTTTGTCAATCTATATTCCACGGGGGTCATTTCATATACAACCGCTTTAATCTTAGGATTATTATTGCCAGTATAATCTATTTCGAAGTAACCTTCATTGACTTTAGCAAATTGCTTTCCAGAAAACCCTTCATTGATTACAGGATTGAAATTTTTTTTCTTATTGTACGGGCTCGACTTGCTTCCCGCCCCACTTACAATGTATTCAACTGAATTTTTGTGAAAGTATTCGAGCAGGTGGTCATGTCCGCTTGCGTAGATTATCTGATAATTTTTTTGACAAAGTATATTCTCAATCCTTAGCCTCATATCATTGTATAAAGGGTGATAGAGGTCCTGGTCTTTCCAGAATTTCGGAAATTGCCAACGACGTCTTTTACTATGCTTGCCAATTGTGTAAATCGGGTGATGCGCCGCAACCAAAATTTTTTGATTGCGTGCAATTGCATTTTTCAAAATGCTGTCAAGCTGAGAATAGACTTTCGATTTTTCATTTTCGTTCTTTTGAACAATCAGCCATTGGGTGTCCAAAAAAATCAATTTCAGCTGATCGTCGTTAAGATCAACATCAGCAATAGGGTTTCCATTCTTTGGCATGAATGGATTATTCTTGTTCCTGATAAATTGGTTTTTGCTAAGATTGTCTTCAATGAATGACTCTTCCATTTTCAGATGGCGTTTACCTTTTTTCATATTTGTCACATTCCACCAGTCGTGATTACCAGGAATGAAATATACGCTCCCTTCATATTTGGCACTGTCCAAACCAATTAATTGAGCGCCTAATCGCTTGGTAGTACGTTTTGATGAATCAAATCCCTTTCTAAGTCCTTTGTAGCAGTTATCACCAAGAAAAACTGTTGCGCTGTTTGGATACAAGCTGATGGTGTCGAGGAAATCCTTCATTGTTGACTCCAGACAAGTATCCTCGCCAGTGTCACCTATTAAGAACAATTTAAAGCTTGAACTTTGACCAAAACTCGAGTTGAAGAGGAAAATGCTGATAGAGAATAGAATTATTTTCATTTAGTCTGATTTAATAAATGTCAAACGTTAATACATCTTTTGAAAACATTGTGCCAGGCAAGAACAAAATGAAAAAAAATGAATACAGAGGTCCCATCTCATGAATGGTTTCAATACTTGAGGAATACAATGAAGACGACAACGAAAATTATTTTGCTATCCTTGTCAAGTCGCTTAAACAATATAAGCCCGATAATTACAGGCAGCAATTTGGATCCATATGGAGAAATCCTCAAGTATTGAGAGCCAACTCATTTTCTAATACAATTTGACTTCTAAATCGTCTTGGTTGCCTTTATTAGGG
>JAICGN010000184.1 GCA_025923075.1 Chitinophagaceae bacterium | reverse complement strand
CTTAACAAGCGGAAGTAGCTCACCCGATAGCTATCGGGATGGTAGGGCATTTCTTAACAAGCGGAAGTAGCTCACCCGATAGCTATCGGGATGGTAGGGCATTTCTTAACAAGCGGAAGTAGCTCATTTGGTAGAGCACGACCTTGCCAAGGTCGGGGTGGCCGGTTCGAGCCCGGTCTTCCGCTCAAGGTCCATCAGTTATCGCTGGTGGATTTTTTTTACCTTCAATTACTGCCCCGGTGGTGGAACTGGTAGACACGCAGGACTTAAAATCCTGTGGGCCGTAAGGCCTGTACGGGTTCAACTCCCGTCTGGGGCACATGAAACCCGTTCTGGTAGCGGGTTTCATTTAACATCAGTTTTTTTCCTGATTGCCACCAGTTCAAAAGTCACCAATTTAATTACCAAAGAATATAGGATACGGATCATTTGATGGTGGATTTTTAAACGGTTCCTCATCCGGTAAGATTCTCCTTCGACATTACACTCCAAATGGGTAGGTTTCCGGCATCTGTAGTCCATCAGGTTGTATATGCAAAGGGTATAATGCTCTTGTGTTATCCAGGTAAATAAATGCATCATAGCGCAACGGCAAAACTGTAGGCACATAATTGCCATATTGTTCATATTTGGGATTATATACAACTCCAACTGCACGGTGCCCGATATGGTTCTCCATGAATACATCACTTTTTATGAAATCATCCATGATCAACAATTTGTTTTCATTACCCGCTTTGTGCATCAGGTATTCAATGCTGCCATTCTTTGCTTCGGGCAATTTCATTTGCTGCGTTGTAGCTCCCCAGCTTTTTCCCGCAATCACTGTCCCATTAAAAGACCCAAACCCAACCAACACTACACCTTTGTCGTGATGCTCGGTTCTTGCCAGTTCACCAATATTATACATGCCTTCATCCGCCATATCAGTTGCGCGCGCATCTCCAATATGCGTATTGTGCTCCCAGACTATGGCCTTGGAATTTTTTCCGTGAAATTTTAATAATCTTTCCAGTGTATCTGCCATATGCCTGTCCCGAACATTCCAACTATGAGGACCTCCCTGTATCATCGCCCGGTAATACTTTTCTGCATTTACTGAGATCAATGCATTTTGTTCAACGCTAAATACATTTTCATAATCAGAATTATACTGTGGTAATCTTTTTTGTACTTCTTTTAATAAATCAACAACTTCATTTTGGCATAACTCAGGCACAAACTGCAATGCTCTTGCATATGAAGTACCTTCTTCTTTCCTGTAAGGTTCAAAACAACGAAAGGCTTCTTCGGCAACCTTCAATGCAGCAATATCTGTTTTTCGCAAATACTGCATAATGCTCTCCATACTTTCCCAAAGACTATATACATCCAGGCCATAGAAACCAACCTTTTGATTCGCCGCCAGCCCTGTGTTATGTTTTTGCAGCCAATCCGCCAATGCTACAATTTCCCAGTTTGCCCACATCCATGTTGGCCACCGGTTAAATGAATGCAACACGTTAAATGCACTTTTGCTTCCCGGATTATATCCTTTTACAAACCTGTTAAGACGATAACAATCCGGCCAATCCCCTTCCACTGCCATTAAATTGAATCCCTTTTCTTCAATCAGCCGTTTTGAAATATGTGTCCGCCATGTATAATATTCATGTGTGCCATGACTTGCTTCGCCCAGCATCACAATTCTTGCATCGCCTATTCGATCGAAAAGCGGCTGCAGATCTGCTTTGCTGTGTAAGGGATAGGCATTTTCCATAATGGCATTTACCGCTTCAGCTTCATTCCATGTGGCTTCTTTTGTAAAGTAACGTCGCATTTCTTGTGTTGAATAAGTCTGTTCTTAATTGATTGGTCAAATCAGAGTCAAAGCAAGTTCATTTTCTGTTCCGTCCCAATGAGGACTGTCACTACTTCATTTGATGGTGGTCATTGTTATGAAAACGAAGAGAGGCGAAATTCGCTGTAAAATTAAAACAGTTTTTTATGAGAGAAAATAATTTAACCATTACTAACCTGCACGACTTACTGGATTACAATGCACGAAAATTCACAAACGCCGAAATACAGTTGGGGAATAGTTTAAATGAATGGATAGTAAAGGCCAATTCATTAAAACTAAAAGATGTTTTACACAAGTACCTTGGTTTTGTACAGCAGCATGTGCAAAACCTTGAAAGCTTTTTTCAAGCAGAACAAATCAGCTCATTAAGCAGAACCAACAGGATCATGAGATCCTTTATTGAGGAAACTGAAGAAAAGCTGAGTAATTGTGCTGATCCGGAAGTGAAGGATGCATGCCTTCTTGCATCGGTGCAGGACATCAATCATTTTAAGATAAGTCTTTACGGAACAGCGGCTGCTTTTGCCAGGGAATTGAATATGGAAGAATTTGCCAGTGTTTTTCATGAGGCGGAGATAAATGAAAAACAAATTGATGACAGGCTTTCACAGTTGGCCGAGCATGAAATCAATACCAGGGCCAAAGCACCTATTGTCTTACCTCCTTAAAAAAATGTAAGATGGATCTTCGATTTCACAAAGAAGTGACAATCCCGGTGCTGGATGTTAAGTTGAAAGGAAATTTAATCATCCCTGTAAAAGCAACTGCGATTATCATTTTTTCACATGGCAGTGGCAGCAGTCGCCTGAGTTCACGTAATCAAATGGTAGCAAAATACCTGCACCAGCAAAATTTTGGCACATTGCTCTTCGACCTGCTAACGGAAGAGGAAGACAGTAATTATCAAAACCGGTTTGATATCGAATTACTCACCAAACGTTTGATTGGTGCAAGTGAGTGGCTGCAACAACAACCTGTTGCTAAAGATTGCAGGTTTGGTTATTTCGGTGCCAGCACGGGTGCCGCTTCCGCATTGAAAGCTGCTTCTTATTTGCCACAAATTGATGCGGTAGTCTCAAGAGGCGGGAGACCTGATTTAGCAATGAATAGCTTACCAAAGGTGAATGCGGCCACCTTACTGATCGTGGGAGCCATGGATTTCGATGTGCTCAGGTTAACCAGAGAGGCATACAGTCAATTGAGTTGTGAGAAGAAGCTGGAAATAATAGAAGGTGCTACGCATTTATTTGAAGAACCGGGCAAGATGGAAAAAGTAGCGATGCTGGCAGCAGACTGGTTTGAAAAGTATTTGCACCCTGTAACCGTAAAAATGAAATAGAATGTTTCGAGACAGAATTGAGGCTGGCATTTTGCTGGCAGAGAAATTGCAAAAATATAAAAGTGACAAAGGCATTGTGCTGGCTGTTCCACGGGGAGGCATTCCGGTGGCCTATGCAGTTGCCAGGGAATTAAATTTTCCAATTGAAATTGTTCTTACAAAAAAGATCGGTCATCCCGCAAATAATGAATATGCGATTGGCGCCGCCAGCCTCAATGATCATTTTATTGTGCCGCATGAAAATGTAAGCGAGGAATACATACAAAGAGAACTAATCGTGATTCGCAGAAGGTTAAAGGAAATGTATAAAAAATTTATGGGTGATCGGGAACCTGAAAGCCTGGAAGGGAAAACGATAATTGTGATTGATGATGGTATTGCGACAGGTAATACCTTGCTGGGGACTGTAAAAGTATTACGCAAAAGTAGACCTGGCAAAATTGTAATCGCTGCACCTGTCGCATCGGAAAGCGCCATCGAAAAATTATCAAACGAAGTGGACGAAGTGGTAGCCGTACTCATACCTGAGATCTTTTATGGTGTGGGTGCATTTTATGAAGATTTTAGACAAGTAACTGATGAGGAAGTGATGTTTTACCTCGATAAATTAAGAGAATTAGGACAGGCAGTATGATGGAGTTCAGTAATCAACCAGTTCTTTCTTACCGCAGGTAAACTATTTTAAACAGTAAAAATTAAATAGTATGAAAAGTGATCTTCAAATTCAAAAAGATGTGATCGAAGAATTAAGGTGGGAACCTTTTTTAAATTCTTCGGAAATTGGTGTCGCTGTCAAAAATGGCATCGTAACGCTTTCCGGACAGGTCGACTCCTATTCAAAAAAAATAATAGCCGAAAAAGCTGCTAAAAGAGTAGCTGGGGTAAAAGCGGTGGCCGAAGATATTCAAGTGGGAATATTGCCTGGCCTCCGCAAAACTGATACGGAGATAGCAGAAGCTGTGCTAAATGCATTAAAGTGGAACTCTGCTGTACGCGATGAAAAAATTAAAATAAAGGTAGAAGACGGCAATGTAAAATTGGAAGGAGAAGTGGAATGGGAGTACCAGCGCAGCAGCATCAGATCAGCTATTGAAAACCTGGCTGGTGTACGTTCAATAATTAACCTGGTTACTGTAAAGCCTAAAACAACACCCTCTGAAATTGAGGAAAAGATAAAAGCCGCTTTTCAACGGAGTGCAACTATCGACGCAGGAAAAATAACTGCCGAAGTATTCGGAAGCAAAGTGATCCTTCGTGGCCAGGTTCGATCATTTGCTGAGAAAGAGGATGCGGAACTGGCAGCATGGAACGCACCAGGTGTAACCAGTATCGAAAGCAAGCTCGAAATAGAAGTGCCTGAATATGCATATGAAGAATAAAAAGTGAAACGGGTGCGACCGAATAAAGAAGCTGTTTTAATATTAAGACAGCTTCTTTACTATTACTTACTGGTATTGTATATAAATTGGCTGGGGTATTAATTTCAGGATTTCCCCAGGAGTCATTAAACGCTTACCATGCTTTACATCGGGTTTATAAAACAATTTAAAACCTGTAAACTGCACAGGTTCTTTATAAATAGCATGATAATAAGTTTGTTCTTTTAATTGAGGCGAGCCAAATCCATCCATATTAATTACAAGCTGTACTTCATTGCATGTTTTTATTTTTTTATAATTCGTAAGCATATCCGTACGAAACCGGTGCACGACCAGTATTTTGGGCGGCAGATCTTTGTCCTTCACTAGCGTAGCCAGGTATTCACATGCATAGTTTACATCGGCTGCATCGAATGTGCCTATAGATGTTCCCGGACGCTTACCATTCTTCATCGAATATTCAGGGTCTATTCCTAAATGCACCCGTGGCATTGACAAGTATTTTTCTAATAGCGGGATTTCATTTTCAAGACTACTTAGTCCTACCTGTACATCAAGGAATAAAATGCCATTAACTTTTGCAGCCAGATCCACTGCCTTATCAATTTGATCAAAAGGCATTCGTAACCGGTATTTCCCATCAGCACCGGCCGCGTGTTGTGCCGTTACCGCTATATAATGAATAGCCGGTATAACTGGTGTAAGAGTATCTGCATTTTCCCAGTGTAATTTTTCTGATTGTAATTTGTCAATCATTCTATCAGCCGGATATTCACCCAGTACACCCATTTGTGTCGAATAAAAATTTCCATAATAGGCAACAATACGATTGAATGGCAATAGCGCTCCTTCTTTGGGGTAAACGGTTTTCGGTGGCCAGCGTCCAGATCTATCTCCGTTGGCAAGTTGCTGCATCTTTTGATTATATAAACCTGTATCTGGAAATTGGACTATTACAGTATCTGTTTTTTCAATTGAAAAATAAGATTCCCTTCCTGTGGTTTCAGTCCGTTTGTTGTGGGCAGCACATCCAGTGATGTGAGAAAATAAAATGATCGCTAATCCTGTCCTGGCTAAGTAATTCATAAGAGTCACTTTTTCATAGTTATTAAAATCAATTCCAATTAAAAATAAGATGGTTAGATTTTGTGAATGGTGATACGCATCAGTATATAAGGTGATTCGACATAACGGTATTCTTAAATACTGACGGCAATCATAAAATAATACGATGGCTGTCCTTTATTCCAGCGGTTGGTTTAATGTATCTTCAGAATAGTTTATTCCGGGTTAGGTCGGTTAAGGAGGGGGACAGAAATAGGTGTTTAAAGGACACTAAACTGTTTGACCGGAAGGCGTAATAAAAGACGTTGACTTGACCAGGACGATGGCCGGAACAAATAGATCAACGCAGAATAAGGGTTATAAAAGACGCTAAACTGCATTGATCGTTTACGAGGCAGGTTGAAAAACCTGCCTTGTTATTCGAAGCACGTATCTCACTGGCATAGGAAACCATTTTCTTTAAATCCCAAAGTACGAGGAGTGATAAGAATTACCTTATTGCTTTGATCAATACATAAGAACCTTTCCCATGACCTGGCAATGGCTTTTGAATACTTTTAATGACGTCAAGATCATGAAACAGCGTTTGCAAAAATTCCAGCTTTTTAAATCCTGCATTTTTTAATTCCTTTTCAATTTTAGTCACTGAATAAAAATTTGCCTTTTTATAAAAAACGCTTTCCGGTTTTCTTTCCTGGTAAAATCTTCCAATCCGGCTGTTTTTATCGATAAATCCTGCAATGAGGCAGCCGCCACGTTTCAAAACCCGATGAGCTTCTTTGAACGCTTCGGGAACATCTTCGAAATAGCTGATGCAAAAATTCATCAACACGAAATCAAATTGCAGTGATTTATAAGGCAGATGTTCGGCTACGGCATTGAGTACAAAAATTCCTTTTCCTTCTGCCACTGCCCGCATGTTTTCAGCCGGCTCGATGCCTTCTTTGATACCTAATGCTTTCGCAAATCGACCTGTGCCGAGCCCCACTTCAATTCCCCGGATATTTTCGCCCCGCGGAAGGAGTTCTTTGATAGCAGCGACTTCTGATCTGAATACAAACGGGTATTTTTTATACCAGTCTTCGTACTCAGCTACATGATCATTAAATGGAAGTGATTGAAGCATAACAAAATCTTTAAAAGTTAAAT
>JAICGN010000183.1 GCA_025923075.1 Chitinophagaceae bacterium | reverse complement strand
GTCGGCAACATCGAGTCGCCCATAATTTCGAATGCGCGGTAATTGCCGCCTGATAACATGGGTAAAGTAAACGTGTTTAATTCATCAATATAATCCGGATCGGCATATCCATTTAAATAACCCGCTGCAGCTTTCATTGGAACAAAAGGAATGTCAGGTCTTCCACCGGCAAGTTTCATTGCTCTTCTCTTTGCAAGGTAATTGCCTTTGTTTTCACTAAGATCCTTTCGCAGCACATCATCCATTGATAATTTGAATATATCACAAACAGTTTCCAACACTTCAAGGTTGGGCCGGGCCCTTTCTTCTTCATAAGCACCAATAAGAGATCGTTTGATACGAAGCTTATCTGCAAATTCCTGTTGTGTCCATCCGCGTAGCTTGCGCAGGTATTTCAAATTTTGATTGGCAATATTCATAAGAAACTAATTGAGTTAGTTGCAAAATACTAAATATTTTGGTTTTTCAAAGAACATTTTTTAGTAATTCCTTTTGGGCAGCCCGGAAAAAACAAACATTTTTGCTGCTGAATTAAAAAGACCTATGTCAAAAACTAAGAGACCGGCTGAGGCGACACAAAAAAGATCCGCAGGCAGGAAAAAAGAAAAACCAGTAATCCTTATCACAAATGATGATGGCGTATCCGCACCGGGTATCAGAAACCTGGTGGAAGCTGTAAAAGATCTTGGAAAAATAATTGTAGTAGCACCAGACAAACCTCAGTCTGGAATGGGACATGCCATCACTATTGGTTCCCCTCTGCGCCTACACCCCGTAAATTTTTTTGAAGGGATTGAAGCCTATCAATGCACGGGGACGCCGGTAGATTGTGTAAAACTTGCCGTTGATAAAGTCCTTCATCGTAAACCAGATCTTTGTCTTAGTGGTATCAATCACGGCGCAAATCATAGTATCAATGTAATTTATTCGGGAACGATGTCGGCAGCGGTGGAAGCAGCAATAGAAAGCATCCCATCAGTTGGCTTTTCATTACTTGATTATAGTATTGAGGCAGACTTTGAACCCGCAAAAAAATATGCCCGCATTATTGTCGAACAATTATTATCAGCCGAGCAGGACAAGCACATGATCCTGAATGTAAATTTTCCTTTAGCTACTATTGAAGAGATAAAGGGAATAAGGATCTGCCGCCAGGCCTATGCAAAATATGAAGAGGACTTCATTGAACGACATGACCCGCATGGCCGCAAATATTTTTGGCTTACCGGCGAGTTTGTAAATTTTGACAAGGGCAAAGACACGGATGTATGGGCGTTGGCACATAATTATGTTAGCGTGGTTCCTGTGCAATTTGATCTGACCAATTACGTTCTTAAAACTAAATTTGAAAAACAGTGGCAACATTTATCCTAAAGAAAGACAGTCTTAAGCTTGGATTAGTTCTTGGTTTGCTCGGCCCGGCGCTTGGTCTTATCGTTGTTTATTTTCTCAAGTTTTCTTCTTATGGTTTTGGAGAGTTTCTTGATTATTTCTTTAACGATAGCAAACTGATCACTTCCATCGGCGCGCTCTGCCTGCTGGCAAATGCGGTGCTGTTTACTATATATATAAATACACATCGTGACAATACGGCGAAAGGAATTTTTGCCACCACGCTTGTATATGGCATAGCCATCCTGATCATAAAAGTTTTTATTTAGACTACTGGTTTTTTAGATTATGGGGCGTCTGTTGCGACACTCCATTCAACGCTCATATTGCTATTCAGCTTTTAATGTATTTTGCGTCCCGGCATGAAGTACTACATTATAGCAGGTGAAGCATCTGGCGATTTGCATGGAAGCAATCTTATTAAGGAACTGAAGAAGTTAGATGCTATTGCAACTATTCGTTGCTGGGGTGGTGATAAAATGCAGCAGGCGGGTGGTGAACTCGTAAAACACTATCGGGAACTTGCTTTCATGGGTTTTTGGGAAGTATTGAAAAATATTTCTACCATCCTCCGCAATCTTCAATTCTGTAAAAAAGATATTGAACAATTCCAACCGGATACTTTAATTCTTATTGATTATCCTGGATTCAATCTTCGCATTGCAAAATGGGCCAAACAAAAAGGTCTTCGCATCATCTATTATATCTCACCGCAGGTTTGGGCATGGAAAGAGAACAGGGTAAAGATGATGAAAGCAACTATCGATAAAATGATAGTCATTCTTCCGTTTGAAAAAGATTATTTCAAAAATAAATGGAACTGGGATGTGGAATATGTAGGGCATCCGCTGGTGGAAGTAGTTGATGAGTTCAGAGTCGGGAGTCGTGAGTCGGGAGTCAGGAGTCAGGAGTCGGGAGTCGGGAGTCAGGAGTCGGAAGTCAGTGTTTCTAAATCTAGACTCCGAACTAATGACTCAGAACTCAGAACTCAGAACTCAGAACTCCGAACTTCCGACTCCAAACTTATTGCCCTTCTTCCAGGCAGTCGTAAACAGGAAATATCGAAAAAACTTCCCGTGATGCTGGAAGCGAGTAAAGCATTTCCCAATTACCAGTTTATAGTTGCCAAAGCACCGGGTGTTAATGATGATTTTTATTCTTCATTGCTAAATTCCTATAGTAATGTAAGTGCGGTCTCGGGAAAAACCTATGATCTCTTAATGCAGGCCAGGGCAGCATTGGTCACATCCGGCACGGCCACCCTGGAAACGGCATTGTTTGGCGTGCCCGAAGTTGTTTGTTATAAAGGCTCATTTCTTTCTTATGAAATCGGGAGGCGTTTGGTGAAAGTAAAATACATTTCATTGGTAAACCTGATCATGGATAAATTAGTGGTAAAAGAATTAATTCAGCATGACATGAATGTGAAAAATCTCAAACACGAATTACAGGAATTACTCACGAATGGACAGCGAATCTTACAATTGAAAAAGGATTATGCTGATTTGAAAAACATTTTAAGTGAGAAAGGAAACGCTTCCGCGACAGCAGCCCGGCTCATTCATGATTTTACCTCAGCGAAGTAATTTTATAGCCAGAATAATAAGACAGAGAATAAAAATAAGCAGACTTATCCGGTTGATGCCATGCATGTATTTTACAAAAAGCGATTTGGGCCTGCCAGGATCAGGTCTTCTTATATAAAGGTATTCAGCAATTTGTTTTAAGACACCCATAAATTGAATTCAAAGTTACATTAAATTGGAAATGCAGGTTTCCTGTTCACAATTTTTCTTTCTTTCAAAAAAGCAATTTTGAATAAAGAAGAAGTCGTACCTTTTTCATCCAAAATTTTATTTTATGAAACGAATAACCTTTGCACTTTGTACAATTCTCTTACTTACTACCGTTAGAAATTTGAATGCACAGGGCGCCGATGAAATGAAAGCATACCAGGAATTTATGACTCCCGGACCCATGCATAAATGGATGGCTAAGTTGAATGGAACCTGGGAAGCAGACATTACAAGTTACATGAATCCTGTAAACCCGGATAAGTCAAAGGCTACAAATGTGACGACCACGATAATGAATGGGTTATACCAGGTCGGTGACTATACAGGCAATATGATGGGTATGCCTTTCCAGGGTCATAGCATTATGGGGTATGATAATGCTAAAAAAATCTTCGTCAACACATGGATCGATAACATGGGATCAGGCATTATTTATATGACGGGTAAATATGATGAAGCAACAAAAACACTCCACCTTAAGGGAAAACAAACCAATCCCATGAATGGTACAGATGTCGATATTCGTGAGGAAATGAAATTTATTGATGATAATAACTATATTTTAGTGATGTATGGCAGCGGCACTGATGGAAAAGAAATTAAGTTCATGGAAGGAACTTTTAAACGGAAGAAATAATATTGGAGTCCCCGGAGCAAATGCTCCGGGGATTTTTTTCGTTTTCCAACACTTGTCTTAAAGTTTGCAAATCTTTTTCCTGCTGCTTCTTAAATTCTCCTTTGATTAAGGGCCTTGTTGTCTATAAGTTTGCTTTAAGACGCTCAGAGGATTGAATTTCAGTTGACTTTTAAATATGAGGCAGGCACCATTATTGTTTACACAGTTTCGACTGAGCAACATTGACCAATAAAGAGTTGTAACTTTTTTCACAAAAAAAATTATTTTATGAAACGAGTATTCTTAACAATTTGCACTGCGGCATTTGTATTTGCTGCCTGCAAAAATGAGAAAGAACCTGCTGAACCTATCAAGGGTGAAGCAACGGTTTCAGCTACTGACTCAAAACCCGAAGAAAAGCCCTGGGTACCGGTCGATTCTGCTACTGCTATGAAAGCGATGATGGATGCCGGAACACCCGGAGAACCACACAAAATGTTAGCCAAATCAACCGGAACCTGGAGTGCTGATGTTACGCACTGGATGGCTGCGGGAGCGCCTCCTCAGAAAGCCACGGGTAAATCAGTCACTACGATGATGTATGGCGGCCGTTACCAGCAATCGAAGTTTAGCGGGGATATGATGGGTATGCCTTTTGAAGGACTTGCTATTATGGGATATGATAATACTGAAAAGAAATATTTTTCAACCTGGATAGACAACATGAGCACAGCGATGATGACTAGCTGGGGCACATGGGACGAGGCCAGCAAATCTATCACGTTTACAGGAACCGTGAAAAATCCTGCGAATGGACTCGAATGTAATCTTAAAGAAATCTATAAGATAGTAGATGATGATACTCATGTGATGGAAATGTACGGGCCCGATCTGCAAACAGGCAAGGAATACAAAATGATGGAAATAAAATACACCAGGAAAAAATAATAGCCTTGGAATAATATTGAAATCCCTGGAGCAATTCCTTCAGGGATTTTCTTTTGCGTTCTCCAATACTTGTTTTAACGTTTGCAAATCTTTTTCCTGCCGCTTTTTAAATTCGCTTTTCATTAAAGGACCTATTTGTCTCCACAAAAAGCCTTTGAACTGTGTGTCGGAAGAAATGCCAACCTCTGTTTGATCACTGCCTAAATCATCAAAGCTATTCGTTACTGTATTCAACATCATTGACGAATCAAGTATTCCAATAATTCTCTTTTCCTGGATCACTTCAATAAGTTCTCCATCAAGTATTAATTCTTTCCCTCGTTCAAGAAAATGATGTTTCGCTCTTGCTCCGACGGTACCGGGAATACCGCTGATATGTTCAAATTTTTGAAAACCGCTAAGCCAAAGCTTGAGATTATCAGGATCTTTAAAAAACTCCCAAACCTCTTTAACCGGTTTATTAATAATCACTTTCGTTTCGGTAAGCATGTGGTGGCAATGTTCACCCTGAAAGTTAATTATTCTTTCTTTGTCTTTTCCATTGGCAATTCCGGCATCCTGCTCCATTCCTGCATTGAGCCATCATACAATTTCACATTATAACCCAATGAACGGCCTGTGAGATAAATAACGCTGGCAGTTTGCCCGATAAAACAATAAGTAACGATCTCTTTATTTTTATCAGGAACCACTGACTGGAAATTTTTCGAAAGCACATCCATTGATTTTATGGAATTGGTAGAATCTATCATATCAGTATACGCAAGATTCAATGCTCCTGCAATATGGCCGTCACGGGGATTGCCTGTCGGATCCCCATCATAAAATCTTTTTATTCTTGCGTCGACTATATCAGCGGATTTTGTTTGTAAGGATCTCATCACATAATCTTTATCGACGAGCACAGGATTCACTGATGCCACAAAATTTCCTTTTTTCACTGCCGGAAGTTCTTTTGTTACCGGGAACCCGGCCTTTTTCCATGCAACTAATCCGCCATTTAAATAATGAACCTGTCCTTTTAATCCTAAGTACTCGAGTGTTAAAAACATTCGGGCAGTTATGCTTACGTCACCAAAAGCATGACATAAAACAATTTTAGAATCTTTATTTATTCCAAGATCCTGTAAAACTTTAGTCGCGTACTTTGGATCGGGTGGGTTATAAGTTCCCTGGGGTGAATTTGCCGTTAACCAGTCAGGCCAGAGATACCTGGCTCCTTTTATATGTTCGTTGTCATAATCAAGTTTTAAAAAACTGGGTTGAACAATCACCAGTTTTGGATCATTCATGTTATCATTTAACCATTGTGGCGAAACAATAACATCCTGTGCTTTTGTCGTAAATGCAATCAATGAAAATGCAAATACAACAAGAATATTTTTTCTCATATCTGTTTTATTAAATGAAAGATAATATGCAGAAAGGTAGTGGAACAAGCTTTGTAAAGGAAAGCTATTTTTGACAGGCGGTGATATGAAATTTTAAACCGGAATCAATTGGATTTGATCCTGACGATCACCGGAGCCTGTTCATATTTCCAGTCATTGGTGAGACGTTTTGTTTCCCCCGTTTTATAGTTCATAAGATAAATATCATAACCCTTCTCTGCCGGGCTAGTTTTATCCATTGCTAACCAATCGCCATCGGGACTCCAGCTATGCCAACCGCTACCCAATTCGCCTGATGTCACCTGCCATTGCTTCTTTCCATCCGGGGTGATAGCATAAATCTGGTGTTGTCTGTTTTGTCTTGATACATAGCTGATGAATTGATGCTGGCTATTCCACTGCGGCGGGCCTGCATGGTATTCATACCACATTGTGGTGGTGTCATCTTTGGGGAAATGGGTCAATTGAACTTTATTGCTTCCATCCAGATTCATTTTCCATAGTTCATCGGGCACAGTTCTTCTTAGATTTCTGTCAGGCCTGTACGCAAGAACAATTTCATTTCCACCGGGTAAAAAGATAGGATCTCTTTTTGTGGAGACAGTATCATTAGTAAGTTGCTTGTAGTTTCCATCTTTAAGATTGATCAAAAATAATTGAGCTCTTAGTTTCCCAATTCTT
>JAICGN010000182.1 GCA_025923075.1 Chitinophagaceae bacterium | reverse complement strand
TATAAACCAAGAAACCAGTTTGCACACAAGGGGAATTTTGGTCACGCAATGATAATAGCCGGCAGTTATGGGAAAATTGGAGCCGCTGTGTTGTCCGCCAGGGCCTGTTTAAGAAGTGGGGCGGGATTGCTTACTTGTTTTGTTCCAAAATGTGGCTATGAGATTTTACAAATCACTGTGTCAGAAGCAATGGTAATGACTGATGTAAATTCTTCAATGGTCACCAAGATCTATGATGATATCTCCAACTACGATGCTGTGGGAATCGGGCCGGGCCTGGGAACTTCATCCGAAACAAGAGCTGCTATCAAAGAGCTGATTTCAGCTTGCAAAAAAGCAATCGTGATCGATGCAGATGCCTTAAATGGTTTATCAATGGAAAAATCGCTGCCCTCTCTCCCACCCGATTCAATTCTCACGCCACATCCAAAAGAATTTGAAAGATTGTTTGGAGCAGGCAAAAACGATTTTGAACGAATCCAGAAAGCTATCAGCAATGCTAAATCGCTGAATTGTTTAATTGTTTTAAAAGGTCATCACAGCTTTATCGCAGCGCCTTCGGGCAAAGGTTATTTTAATAATACCGGCAATGCAGGAATGGCTACCGCCGGCAGTGGTGATGTGCTCACGGGAATGATCACCGGTTTATTGGCGCAGGGATATTCTTCTGAAGACGCAGCGATCCTTGGGGTGTATCTTCATGGGTTGGCTGGTGACATTGCAGCAAAAGAATTTTCGCAGGAAGCAATGTTAGCTGGCGATCTAATTGATAATATCGGCCAAGCATTTAAACAACTCCGAACATGAAACGCTTGTTGACTTTTTACTTTTTACTTTTTACTTTTTTATCGTCATCGGCGAACAATAAAGACTCTCTTATTTATTATCCATTACCAGACAGTGTAAAAGCTGTTTCATTTCTTGTCGATATTTCAGTTGGTACAATCACTACAAAAAAAGAGGTAGTTGCCGGCATTAAAACTGACGTTGTAAAACTTTCATTGGAATCAGATAAAGAGGAAAGGGAAGTTGTTTTTGAATTTCATCCTCGTGCAGCGGTAGTGGCAACTAGTCCTGGGGTTAAAGTCGAAAAAGGCGAACTGAGTTGGAAGCATGAATGGGCTGAGAATAAAGAATACAGGCTAATGATCGCTACTGCCGGTGATTCTGCCGGCAATTTTGCATTATATACCGGTTATATTTTTTTGCCCGATGAAAGAAAATGGAAATTGATCGGCACCTGTAAAATTTCAGGACAGTGGAATACACTAAAGCAACCGGCAGTTTTTTATTCAGGAGTAAAAAAGGATACGTTACAAGTAAGCATCGATGAAGTATGGTGCCAGCGTAATAATGGCTCATGGAAAAGCCTTTCCCTAAAAAATGGACCATTGCCTGTCGTAAACCTTTTATCACATATTGATAGCGTTGAACAATTTCGGATTGACACGAATATCATACAGCGGGCGATCTCAGAAAGTAAAATTGACGCCAAACTGAATTATGGCAATGTGTATTACGCGATAATAAAGGAAGGCACCGGCCGCCAGGTTACAGTCAATGACACCGTGACTGTCTATTACAAAGGATATTTATTTAAGGATGGTTCTGTATTCGATGAAACAAAAGATAAACCCGCAACTTTTCCATTAAAAAGATTGATTGTCGGTTGGCAGATCGGCGTTCCTCTCTGTAAAGTTGGTGGCAAGATCAAGATCATCATTCCATCAAATCTCGCCTATTCCATTCGAACGAGGACGGCGAAAATTCCACCCAATAGCATTTTAGTTTTTGAAGTGGAAGTAGTGGAAGCAAAATCGTCGCAATAGCTCATTTAAGACCTATTCGAATTTTCACGATATAGTTGTTACATTTACAAAAAATTAGCACATGAAAATATTTGTTGCGGGCTTGCCCTATGATCTTGATGATGCAGAATTGGAAGAGATATTTGAAAAATTTGGTAAGGTAGTATCAGCCAAAGTGGCTATGGATAGAGAAACCGGCAAGAGTAAAGGTTTTGGTTTTGTGGACATGCCTAATGAAGTGGAAGCTAAAGATGCAATCGAAAGTCTCAATGATATTTCCCTCGGTAAAAAGCCACTGATCGTAAAACAAGCCGAAGATAAACCGGGTGGCGGTGGTTCGCATGGTGGTGGCGGCTACCGCGGCGGCGGTGGCGGCGGTTACCGTGGCGGCGGTGGCGGTGGAGACCGAAGACCTCCGAGTGGACCAAGAGACCGACGCTATTAATTTCTCCTGCAAAATTTATTCACAAATCACTGCTTCTTTCCATTGAAGCTTTCTATTTTTTAATTTTAGCGCCCGCTAAAATTAATATCCTGTTAACTAACCCATAATATTCCCGAAACGTTTATCATTTTTATTTGTGCCATTCAAAACCTAAAACCATGAAAAAAACTTATCTGTTATTGGCTGGCATTATTATGTTGGCATCGTGTACTAAAACTTTTCAGGAACCACAGGCAAATGATGAAGAAATTGCTACAGCGGCCGGTGGTAATTCAAATCATGAATCAACAACATTTGGTGAAACAGGAATGATCGATCTTGGAGCAACCGGCGCTGCGGAGATCAGTGCTTTTGATCCCCTGACTAAAAAACTCTTCGTCGTAAATAATACCGCTGGTAATAACAGGATCGATGTTGTTGATTTATCAAATCCTTCGGCACCCGTCTTAATTACTAATATCCCTGTTGCTCCCTATGGTGGCTTAGTAAATAGTGTTTATGTAAAAAATGGAAAGCTTGCCGCCGCAATTGAAGCAATTATCAAGACGGATCCCGGCAAAGTTGCCGTATTTAATACCGGGACATATGATGAGATCGCTGTCAGAACTGTTGGCGCATTGCCTGATATGATCACATTTTCACCGGATGGAAATTATATTTTTAGCGCAAACGAAGGTGAACCTAATGATGCCTATACAATTGACCCGTTAGGTACGGTTTCTATTATTGATGTGCAGGATAATTATTCAGTAACGACACTTGATTTTAGCGGATTTGCATCAGAGGCCGCACAACTCAAAGCAAAAGGATTAAGAGTATTTGGTCCAAATGCAAGTTTTGCCCAGGACATGGAACCTGAGTACATTGCTGTTTCTGCAAATTCAAATACCGCATGGGTCACCTTACAGGAAAATAATGGAATTGCAAGAATCGACATTCGCACAAAATCCATTAGATCAATTTTCCCTCTTGGCTTTAAAAATTTCAATCTTGAAATGAATGCTATCGACCCCAGTGACCAGGATGGAGCAGTTGGTTTATTCAGGCAATGGCCTGTAAAAGGAATTTATTGTCCTGATGCGATCGCTGTTCACCCAAACAATGGAATTCCTTATGTCTACAGTGCCAATGAAGGTGATGCAAGAGAATGGGCGGGTTTTGTCGAAAATATAAGATTGGGAAATGCAAGTTATATTCTTGATCCGACTGCTTTTCCCAATGCAGCAACATTAAAGATGAATTCAAATCTTGGTCGTTTGAATGTAACAAGAACCTTAGGCGATACGGATGGCGACGGTGATTATGATGAGATCTATGCACAAGGTGGCCGGTCTTTTAGTATTTGGAATGGCAATACCGGTGAATTGATCTTCGACAGTAAAAATGATCTTGATAAAAAGGCATTTGCAAATAATAAGTACCCTGATAGCCGTAGCGACGATAAATCAATCGAACCGGAGGGCATGGCGATCGGACGTGTAGGCAATAGAAATTTGCTATTTGTAGGAATGGAAAGAGCCGATGCTGTTGCAGTATACAACATTACTGATCCTGACAGCCCGGTTTTTTTACAATGGCTCAATTGTGGTGTAGGGCCAGAGGGTGTTGCATTTGTTGCGGCAGGCGATAGTCCCAATGGGAAAGGTCTTTTAATAGTTAGCAGTGAGGTAGACGGTATCGTAAAAATATTTACGACCCAATAATTTTGCGTTTGATGCATAGAAATAGCCGATCTATTGACCAGGTATTTTTATTGGTAGAAAAGTTGAATACACTGACCTAAAGCGTCTTGTCTCCGTAGGAGACAAAGATTTATAGAACCGATGCAATCATAAAAACATTCAACTCCAGTGGGAGTTGAACGTCTAAAGCAATCATAGGTCTAAATAGTAAACTCCTGCCGATTTTAAGGTTGAGATTGATTGGAGTTTCAAAAACTACAACTGGCGCAAATAGCTTATTTTAATAATTGCATGGTCTTCTGTTTGTCTTTTCATTTGTGTATTATCAAAGCCACGGCGATTAAATACAAGGTAGACATATGAAAGCGGCTGGTATTCCCATGACAGACGAATATTATAATTACTCTGATTATTTTCTGAATTCTTTTGATAGAAACCTATCAACTGTAATCTTGGATTCAAGGCAAGTCTTCCGGATATACTATATAAGTCAACTTTTTTATCTGTTGCAGGATCACCAACTTCCTTAAATTGATTACGGTTGAATTGACCCTGTAAATAAAAGTTAGGAATAGGTGCAATGTTTAGTGTGAATGTGCCTGCAATCAATTTGCCATTGAAATAGGAACCTGTTTCAAAATTTATGTTGCTGCTGATGATTCTCGATTGATCTGTACTAAAATAAAACAGGTGTCTCAAATAGTTATATTTTCCTTCGGGGATGGTGATGCCCAATGGCTCGAATGGTTCGGTCAATAACTGGTATGTTGGAGTTATGATGTATCCGAAATATCCACCGCTCTGAAAATTAAGCCATATTGGATTGACGGTGAGTTGTCTCTCAGTTAGCTTGCCTGTTGATGCCTGGTGATAAAATTCAGGAAATACGCCCGGTTCAAATGCACGGATCCATTTTTTGAATGGCAAATACTTTCCACGATAATACCAAAATATGCCGGGCGTGGTACCGATCACATCACTGCGGGAAACAAAACCTAATTCAGGATTAAAATCTCTTGTAACTACCGATTGTGTCCACCATATTTTCCACTGATTGTTGATGTAATAGTATTGAGCATAACCAGCAAATTCATTTTTACTTCCTGTATTGGAATGAATAAGCATAGTATTCAATGAGTGTGATTCGCCCATCCTGAAAAAGCCATCAACAGCGCTGACCACATTTGTGCCTTCCGAACTGTTTTTTATGGTCATCAATCCGCCAATCCTGTTTTGTTTGCCAAAATTTTCTGAGAATCTTCCAACAAAGAAATTAGTGGCCGGAGTGCTTTCAGATTCCCTTTGTCTCATTGCCATTATACCGACATTTCTTTTTGACGAACGATATACAAACCTCCCACCCGCATCAAGGGGAATTGGATTGCCAAAGTCATCCAAACCAATTCTACGGCTGAAGAAGGGCTGAATTCGCATGGCACCTCCCGACCCATCATCATTAGGCCTTACTCCTACCCCGAACAATGAAGCATTCTCTAAAAAGAATTGCCTGCGTTCAGGAAAAAAAACCGAGAACCTTGTTACATTATTTACCTGCCTGTCAGCATCAGCCTGTGCAAAATCAGTATTAACGGTTACATCAAGTATGGTGTTGGGATTAATGGCCCACTTGATATCACCACCGGCCCGGAAATTATTTTCTTCAGGTTTTACAGATGCAGGAAAATTTTTGTACCGGTCATAAGAGCCGAGAACATAGGGTTGTATCCTTATATTTGGTTTGGGTGGCGGAGGCTGTAGATTTTTTAATACACCTGCATAATCCATTCTCGTAAAACTAAAATTCCTTGGATAAGTGGAAAATGAACTTATCTCATTACTCATTCTCCTTGTGCGGTAAGCATTAAAACCCCATTGCTGCAATGAATCTTTTGATTTTCGGTAACGAAGTGTTTGCCATGGAATCGCTATTTCTGCTATCCATCCTGAATCGGTTCTTGTAGTTCTTACCTTCCAAAGGCCATCCCAATCTACATCAGTTAAAATATCATCAAACACCAGCAGATCCCTTTGCACACCGTATGCATTTGCCATTAATGCCATTGCATTCCGCGTATCATTAAAGCCATCAAACGAAAGCGCAACATGATCATGGCTACGAATGCCGAAATCACGGCGAAAATCCGTGGCACGAATTGCTTTTTTCCCTAATGAATCGTGGCATACGAAGCCAACATATAAGTATTGCCGGTTGTATAAAACCTTGATTTCAGTTTCAAAATTTGGCGCCATACCCTGCTGCGGTTCTATTTGCACAAACCGTGGTGATGACTTGGCAAGTTTCCATTCCTCTTCATCCAACAGTCCATCGATCTTGATCGTGCTATTTATTCCTACCGCAACCATCTCTTTTTTTACGGTATCCGGTTTGAAAACGCCAGCATCCTGTGAATGGGATTGAACCAAAAGCAATAAGAAGCAAATAATTCCGGTTAATTTTAACATGTCCATGGTTATAGCCGCGAAAAATAGTAAAACTATCCTTATAAACGACGATGAATTTATCAACGGCTATATAAAATTTTCAAAGGAATTTTGTGTTTAGACCGACTTGTATGCAACAAATGAACAGGCAAATTATTATCTTACGTTAAATCAGAACGTATGGCAAACCCTCATCATCGTAAAAAGCACAAAGAACACCTGAGACAATTTCAACAACGAGTGGCAAGCAATACAGGCGAATCAAAAGCCAGGGCAAAAGGCAGTTCTGTATTTGCAGTTGGTGGCGCAGTGACAGGCATGGCAATTTTATATTTTGCTACGCAAGGTGATTTTATTTGGGCGCTTGGCGGTGGGGTAGTTGGTACAGCAGTTGGTTATTTGATCGGAAAAAATATTGACAGGGCTGCAAAGAAATGATTGCATTAATCCTG
>JAICGN010000181.1 GCA_025923075.1 Chitinophagaceae bacterium | reverse complement strand
CTATTACCAATTCACAGAACTATACATTCTGGCATGATCATGACCTGTATGATGCTTTGAATAAAGATGATGATGAGTTATTACAACGGGTCAAGTTACAAGCAAAACGAAGTCTTTTTGAAAAAGTCGCCGATCAGTGTGGTGAAATTTATGATGAGAAAATATGCACGATCGTATTTGCAAAACGATTCGCAGGGTATAAGCGGCCTGATTTGTTTTTTCATGATATGGACCGGTTTCACCGTTTGGTGACGCATAAAGAAAGACCTGTACAAATCATTTGGGCAGGTAAACCATACCCGATGGATTATGCGGGCATCGGTGTATTCGATAAGATTGTGAACATCTGTAAAACGTATTTCAATTGCGCTATTCTTGTGGGATATGAATTGAACCTTGCCAAGCAATTAAAGCAGGGTGCTGATGTATGGTTAAATGTGCCGCGGCTTACTCATGAAGCATCTGGCACAAGTGGTATGGCAGCCGCGATGAATGGCGCCGTCAATGTTGGCTTACCGGATGGTTGGTTCCCGGAATTTGCAAAAGATAAGATCAATTCATTTGTTATTCCCGCTTGTGACATTTCTCAGCCGGAACATGTACAGGATGATCTGGATGCAGCCAATTTATACAATTTGCTGGAGAATGAAGTGCTGCCAATGTATTACGATTATCCCAATCGCTGGCTTGAAATAATAAAAAACAGCATGAGGGATATTATTCCGCGTTTTGGCAGCAACCGCATGGCGAAGGAATATTATGAGCTGCTATATAAATAATCCACAGCAAATTGGAAAATGATCCAGATGACCCTTAGCGGATTTATAATGGCTCCTTTTCGTGCACAGTCCGCCAACGTTTTAAATAAGGCAAACTCTTAACTGATTTTTCAACTATACCAGGAGGCAGATTCATTTTCTTCATTTGAGTAATTACCAGTGCCTTAATTTCTTCAAACGTCATATTTGGATTTATCAATGCTCCATTTTGATAACAGTATTTGCAATACTCACTGCTCTTGCTGCCATCTTTTTCTGTTCCCCTGTCAGCTAACTTATCAATTGGCATTGTACAACTTTGACAGAATAATTTCGGTTCCATAAGCAGGCATATTATTTTTAAAGAATAATTTTTAAACCAGATTCGATTAGTTCCTTCACTCCACCTGTTCAATCAGGTAATTTTTACTGCCTATCTGTTTTATAAGGCTGAGCTGAGTTTCCAACCAGTCTAAATGTTTTTCTTCATCCGTAAGAATTGATTTCAGCAATTCCAAAGTACCATTATCGTTCAATTCATAGCAAAGACGAATGCCATCATTGTATGCTTTATTGGCAACAGTTTCAGCATCGCGGTCATTTTTAAATTGCTGTTCAACGTCATTACCAATCAAGACTTTTTGCATTCCACTTACATCAGGACTTCCTTCAAGAAAAAGGATCCGTTCGATTAATTTCTCAGCGTGTTTCATTTCGCCGATAGCCCGGGCTTTGATGGCATTATGTAGTTTACCATATCCCCAATTAGCACACATTTCGGAATGCACCATATACTGACCGATGGCCGTTAACTCATCTGCCAGAAGGACATTTAGCCGTTTGATAATTTTTTCATTCCCTTTCATGATTATAAATTAAGTAGATTTAAGTATAGTAGTTGGTCGGGTTTTAATTGTGAAAGTGAAATTACTTTCGTTTCCACTATGGGAGAATGATTTAGAGCGGTGTAGGTCCTGACAATTATCAGATCCTGGAATGGCTTCAATTTGAACGAAACGAAGGCAAATGGTGATCCTAAATCTCAATGAGAGTTGACTGCTTTTTTTTTTAGCTTCTTTTTCTTTCTGCTTTCCAATTTTTTGAAATAGCCGCTGAACAGAAATGGTGTTTTAAGGCTTCCATATTTTGATTGAAAGATGTAGTGCCCTTTTCAATATTCTCGAGACTTTTGTTGAGTTTTATCACAATAGCAGAATCTTTGAGCAATGCATTGACTGCGCCTTTTCCTTCATTGATATCTGTGTTAATACCTTTCACCATTTCATTGATTTCACCGGAAAGCCTATTTGCATTACTTTCGCCCCTCTGTTTGCAAAAGCAATCGCTGCGGCTTTCCCAATGCCGAAACTGCCTCCGGTAACAATCGCCACTTTATTTTGAAATATTTTTTCCATTGTGTTTTGTGAAAGGTTAATGAACCAGATCTTTTCTCCTACTTTCCAAATGTTCCGCGGACTTTATATTTTCAATTCCTTTTAGAATCGCGTCCGAATTAAACGAAATACTGTCGATACCATGCTGAACCAGGAATTGGGCAAACTCAGGATAATCACTGGGCGCCTGGCCACACAAACCAATTTTTGCACCCACACTTTTCGCTTTATCAATTACCATTGCAATCATTTCCGTAGCCGCTGCGTTTTGTTCGCTGAATAAATTACTGATGATCGCAGAATCACGGTCAATACCCAAGGTGAGTTGGGTAAGATCATTTGAGCCGATTGAAAATCCATCAAACACTTTTGCAAATTCTTCAGCTAACAACACATTGCTCGGAATTTCTGCCATCACATAGATCTCAAGGGTTTCGTCTTTGTCGCGGTCCAGCCCATTTGCTTTCATTACTTCGATTACTTTTTTCCCTTCATCTACGGTACGGCAAAATGGAATCATTGCTTTTAAATTTGTCAATCCCATCTCTTCCCTGACTTTTTTGATCGCCTCACATTCGAGGCGAAAGCCTTCCTTATATAATTCATTATAATACCTCGAAGCGCCGCGAAAGCCCAGCATGGGGTTTTCTTCTTTTGGTTCAAAGTCTGTTCCGCCGATCAGGTTTGCATATTCATTTGTTTTGAAATCACTCATGCGAACAATTACATCTTTGGGATAAAATGCCGCGGCAATAGTAGCAATGCCCTCTGATAACTTATCCACAAAATATTTTTCCTTGTCAGAATAATGATGCGTTAGTTCTTCAATCTTTTTCTTTACATCGAAATCTTTCAGGTCATTGAATTTTACCAAAGCCATCGGGTGCACCTGGATAAAATGAGTAATGATAAATTCAATGCGCATCAACCCCACACCATCGTTAGGATAAAATGAAAGTTTGAAAGCCTTATCCGGATCTCCAACAATCAGCATAGCCTCCGTTGTCTCGGGTTTTTTAATTCCCCGAAAATCGTGTTCTGTTTCCTTGTATCTTAGTTCTCCTTTATAAATAAAGCCGGTTTTTCCTTCAGCACAGGAAACTGTAATTGAATCGCCATCCTTTATTTTTTGGGTAGCATCGCCACAGCCCACTATAGCTGGTACACCTAATTCTCTTGCCACTATTGCCGCATGGCTGGTTCTTCCGCCTTTATCAGTAATAATTGCTGATGCTTTTTTCAGAACCGGGTCCCAATCCGGGCTCGTGATGTCAGTGACAACAATTTCACCACCAAGTAATTTATCTGCTTCTTTGGGAGATTGTAAAATTCTTGCAATACCAGTTGCTATTTTACTTCCGATGGCATTGCCTTCGATAATCACTTCTCCTTTCTGAAGAAGTGTATATTCTTTCACGATGAATGGATTCTTTTGTGAATGCACGGTTTCCGGTCGGGCCTGGGTAATAAACATTTCATTAGTAATTCCATCTTTTGCCCATTCTATATCCATTGGTTTGTTATAGTGTTGTTCAATCAGTAGGGCCCATTTGGCCAGCTTAATTATCTCCTCGTCGCTTAATACATACTCCTCTCTTTTTTCTTTGGTTGTGATCGTATTGATAACAGGGCTATTCTTATCATCAGTATAGATCATTGTCTTTTCTTTTTCGCCAAGCTTTTTTTGCACAATCGCATTTTTGTTCTGCACTAAAGTTGGTTTGAATACAAGAAATTCGTCAGGTATAACCGTCCCCTGCACGATATTTTCGCCCAAACCCCATACGCCGCTCAAATGAATAATGTCCCTGAAGCCTGATTCAGGTTCTAATGTGAATCCAACCCCTGAACAACCTTTGTCGCTACGCACCATTTTTTGCACACCGACGGATAATGCCACCTTCTCATGAGGAAAACCATTGTCTTCGCGGTATTTAATAGCCCTGTCAGTATACAGTGAGGCAAAGCATTTTTTAACTGCATTTAATAATGTTTCTTCACCTTTTATATTTAAGTAACTTTCATGTTGTCCCGCAAAACTAGCCTGCGGTAGATCTTCTGCAGTCGCACTGCTGCGGACCGCTACTTCAAAATAATTATCGCTGCATAATTCTTTATAAGCACGAATGATTGCCAATTCAAGATTGCGGGGCATTGATGCATTTAACAATAACTCCCTTGCTTTGGTGCCAATCTCTTTGAGATTTGCAAATTTATCCCTGTCTAATTTTTGCATTAGATCATAAAGAGGAGAATGTAATGTGTTTTGCATAAGAAATTCTTCAAATGCAAAAGCAGTAGTGGCAAATCCATCCGGTATTTGAATTCCTTTTGCAGAAAGCTTATTAAACATTTCTCCCAACGAGGAGTTTTTTCCGCCTACTATTCCAATATCGGCAATGCTGATCTCATTAAATTTCTTTATATATGAATTCATTATACGCGGATTAATAAAAATTATTGATGAAGAGCCATCACCGGAACATAACTGTGCAATACCAATTGTTTTGTATGGCTCCTGTGCATTACCTTATCCAGCAAACCATGGCGTTTTGGGAATACGATTAATAAATCAATATGATTCTTTTCGGCAAAATCTATGATGCCCAGGTCCGTATTTTCATTGGTTATGAAATGAAAATTTGGTTTTAACACACCCAGCATTTCCTGCAATGAACGTGATTCAGAAATTAACTCAGGATGAAACTCTTTTTTGCTACCCGTATTGAGTATATGCAGTTCAGCATTAAAATCATGTACCAGCATTTTAATTTCATCGACCGGTATGGTTTCGGCCACTTTTTCAAAGTCACATGCAATGGCTATTTTTTTAATGGAAGAAAAAATTAAACCGTCAGGTACTGTAATCAGGGGCCATGCCAGGTGTTTCATTGTATGTACGGTGTTGCTGCCAAAGAATAAATGTTCCGCAGCGGTTGTGCCCTGGCTACCCATTATCACAGTATACGGCGCTATACTTTTGCAAACATTTTTTAATTCCGAGAAAAGCGAACCCACTCTTACTTCTGTTACGATTCGCAGTTTGTTATTGGTCTTTTTGCTCAATTGCTCCTTTAGATGATTGAGTTGTTTTTCAGCACCCATCTGCATATCTTCCAGGTTCACGGCAATCGGTACTTCAAGATAACCCACAGGTAGCTGATATACATGCAGCAGCAGTATATCTGCATTAATTACAAGTGCCATTTCTGCTGCATAATTAGCTGCATTTGTAGCGGCTGGAGAAAAATCGGTTGCAACCAGTATTGTTTTCATAAAACTTTTTTTAATAGACGAGAAATTAGTTGAATCGAATGTATTCAATTCCGATACGCAAAACTATGATTACCATCATCGTATATTTTGATTATGCTCATTGAGCTAAAAGGATTGCGTTATCCATTTCCAGGTACAACAGTGCTTTTCCTGACTTTTTTCAAACCCATTTTATATACTTCAAACCACATTACACTTACGAAAGCAACCGAAAAACATAGCCAGAATTCAAAGCTGGTGATGGGAGCAAGCTGAAAAAGGTTTTGTACCGCGGGAATAAAATGCAGCAATAAAAGAAAGATTGCCGACACAAGGATGACTGCCGGAGCCAGGTTGTTTTTATACCTGCTCGTATCAAA
The DNA here is from genome assembly GCA_025923075.1 of Chitinophagaceae bacterium. Lineage (GTDB taxonomy): Bacteria > Bacteroidota > Bacteroidia > Chitinophagales > Chitinophagaceae > VBAS01. The sequence goes on along the minus strand of JAICGN010000181.1, from coordinate 1,116 downwards.
CATGGTTTTTGTAAATGACCGGCTGGCGAAAGTAAGAAACACATTACACAGGATAAGAGTGGTGAATACAATAGTTCTTGTTTCTTTAATGCCGTGCCCATTCACCATAAAAATATAGTAAAGTACCAGGACGCCGGCTGTAATCAGAACTCCCTGGATAATGCTTATGAGAATTTCCTTAGAAGTAAAAAGACCTGCTTTTCGGTTGCGTGGGGCTGAAAACATCGTACTTTCCTCAATAGGCTCTTTTTCAAAAAAGATAGAGCATGTAGGACCCATTATCAGCTCAAGAAAGATAACATGAATAGGAGTGAAGATATTTGGATAAGTCCAACCCAATACCAACGGTAATGATGCCGTGAGAATAATAGGGATGTGTATAGAAATAATGTAGCGAACGGCTTTTATAAGATTACTATAGATTTTTCTTCCTTCTCTTATGGCAATTATAATTTTTTCCAGGTTGTCATCAGTAAGAACCAGGTCGGATGCCTCCCTTGCTGTTTCTGTTCCTTTTTTACCCATAGCAATACCGATATCAGAAGCTTTAAGTGCAGGTCCATCGTTAACACCATCGCCTGTCATCGCCACTATCTCGCCGTTTGCTTTTAAAGCATTTATGACTTTCAGTTTTGCATCAGGAAACATTCTTGCAAAAACGTTTGTTGTTTTCAATGCTGTCTGCAAGGCATCTTCTTTCATATTTATTACTTCTTCACCTGTACGGTGATGTAATGAATTAATGATACCAACTTGCTGTGCAATATTAATGGCCGTTTCAGGATAATCCCCCGTAAGTATTTTTACTTCAACCTTTGCGTCATATATTTTTTTTATTACACCAGCGATATTTTTCTTTGGGGGATCATATAAAGCAATCAACCCCTCAAACTGCCAGTTAAAATCATCCTGCGACTGCGGAAATGGTGGCGCTGAGTGTGATGCACTGGCTATGCCAAGCACACGATACCCCTTGGCAGCGAGTCTTTGAACATAGTCCATTGTCCTTTCCCGCTCTGCATCATTCAAATCACATACTGCCATAATTCTTTCTGCCCCTCCTTTGCCGGCCACAATGATTTTATCTTGCATCCGGTAAACGTGGGTCATCATCGG
>JAICGN010000180.1 GCA_025923075.1 Chitinophagaceae bacterium | reverse complement strand
GTTGAATAAAACAACACATGCATATTATTAATAACCGGGTTGGGTGTTATTTGCAACGCAGGTTGGGTATTGCCCGGTACATGCAGCGGTTTGCAAATTCTTGTTTCGCATCCACGCTGTGTTTTTATCGTCAAACAAACTTCATAAGTGCCCGGTATATGGTACTGATGTGTCACTTCTCTTCCTGCTGCTGCGCCGCCATCACCAAACGTCCAGCGATAAACAACAACAGGATCATCAGGATTATGGATAGCAAACCCTTTGAATTTAAATGTTCGTGGTGAAACGAGTGAGTCAGTCATAAAGCCACCGCAAACATTCGTTGTTGGTCTTATGAGTACTTCATTACAATCCGAGGCGATGCATCCACCTTCAAAAAGAATTTTCACACATGCTCTATACACACCGGGTGCGGGATATGTATGACGAATAAATAAATGTGATAAAGAAATACCTGAATTTAATTGTACGCAAGTATCTGTTCCATCTCCAAAGTACCAGCACACGCTAACAGGCCGCTTGTCATCAGATGACCATGGTGATGCAAGGAATCCTCTTACAAGACTTGTAAGAGATGGAGTTAATTCAAACAACTTAACACGACATTCACCAGGCGCTTCCACTTTGACCACTTCACATTTCTTTGCTTCACAACCGCCATAGTAAATGATCTTTACACATACTTCATAATTACGCGGTCTGTCATATTTATGGTGAACAACATAGGGCCCTGTATAATCTTCTCCATATTGGATACATGTATCCCTTTCATCTCCAAACTTCCAGCAAATTTCTTTTGGCTTTTTGTTTTCAATATGCCAGGGTATGGCTTTGAACGCAACATGCAGTGGATTGCTGACAGAGCTGATTGGTATTTTTTCGAAGTCAGCTTTGCAACGAACCGGCTCACCGATCTGCACCAGCTTGCATTTTTTTGCTTCGCAACCGCCATAATAAATGATCTTTATACAGACTTCATAGTGACCGGGCCGATCATATTCATGTCTGACGGCGTATGGGCCGGTATAATTTTCAGCATAATGAATGGCGGTGTCTTTTCCATCACCAAAGTTCCAATAGATCGTTTTTGGCTTCTTATCCCTGCTATGGAATGGTAATGCTTTATAATAAGCGACCAGCGGGTGGGGCGTTGTATTTACAGCCAACTTTTCGAAATCAGCACGGCAAAATTCGCCGACATTGATTGTTTTGCATTTGTATGCCTCACAGCCTCCATAGTAAACGATCTTTACACATACTTCATAGCGGCCGGGTTCACGATAAGTATGCCTGGCTAAATATGAGCCCGTATAATTTTCAGAATATTCAATACACGTGTCTCGACCATCCCCAAATTTCCAACAGATCTGTTTTGGCTTCTTATTGTTATTATGCCATGGTGAAGCTTTGTAAATAACAGTGAGTGGGTTATCGGATAATGATACGGGTAGTTTCTCAAAATCAACACGGCATTCATCGGGTCTTGTAACTACTACCGGTTTACACTTTCCGGCTTCACATCCGCCATAGTAAAGAATTTTTACACAAACGGTATAAGTGCCCGGCACATTATAGCGATGCCTCACCCCATAAGGACCTGAAAAGTTTTGCGCATATTCTATACAAGTATCTCTGCCGTCGCCAAAGCTCCAGCAAATAACTTTTGGTACTTTATTATTGTTATGAGAAGGGATCGCTTTGAATCCAACAACTAAGGAATCATCTGCATGGGTTAAAGGAATTCGTTGAAAATCGGCACCGCATCTGTCGGGCTCACCTATCCGGATCTCCTTACATTTATATGCTTCACAACCCCGATAGTACGTGATCTTCACACATACTTCATAGTTACCAGGTTCACGATAACTATGATGAACAAGATAATTGCCCGAATAATTTTCAGGATATGTAATGCAGGTGTCTTTGCCATCGCCAAACTTCCAGCAAATTGTTTTAGGCTTTTTGTTATTACTATGCCATGGTAATGCTTTGAAAACAGCATTTAATGGATTGTTAGCTGTGGTGAGAGGCAGCTTTACAAAATCTGCTTTACATTCATCTCTTCTTCCTACTTGTACTGGTTTACATTTACCGGCTTCACAACCTCCGTAATAAAATATTTTTATACAAACCTGGAAAGACCCGGGCTCACGATATTTATGTTTTACAAAGTATGAACCTGTATAGTTTGCACCATATTCAATACAAGTATCACGACCATCACCAAATGTCCAGCATATTCTTTTTGGCTTTTTATTTTCACTATGCCATGGCAATGCTTTGAAGATAACATAGAGAAGATTTGGTGTTGGACTTAATACAAGCTTTTCAAAATCCGCCCGGCAAAATTCTCCAACAATTACATCTTTACATTTTCCTGCCTCGCAACCGCCGGCGTAAACAATTTTTACACAAACCTCATAATTACCCGGTTGCTGATAGTGATGAATGACCGTGTAGGGTCCGGGATTTGTATTTGAATACTGGATACATGTGTCCGTGCCATCTCCGAATTTCCAGCAGATGTAGACAGGCCTTTTCTGTTCACTGTGCCACGGAATGGCCGTAAATTTTTTTGTTAAGGGTGATGAGGCAGCGTTGCTTTCTTCAAAATTTGCACGACATGTTTCCGCAGGAGAATTTGTATCAGTTGTTGCTTCATCAATAATTCCAACTGACGTAATGTTGGTAGCTTCGAAAAATAGTTCCTGAAGATTAGCGTCTGGCTGACTGTTAGTTTTCGTTGTGACCAGGACAAAAAGCAGTCCTCCCACAAGGGCGTAGAGTTTCCTCATAAAATGAGTTTTTTGGTGACACAATAGTTTTTCCGAAAGGGTCAGGAATACGCAGCCACATTTTGTGACCGACCACTTAGAGTGTGGTTTAAGCAGGAAATAAAATTATTTTAAGTTCCAGGTGAGATCAGCTAACATCTTTCTGATGGTCAATAATGCACCAGATTATTTTCAGGTTAATGATTTATCATTCGGAATGCGATCCAAAAAAAATCAGTATAGATCGTGGTAAGAAAAGACCAGGTCATTTCTCATGCTCAATCCTTACCCGGAACCACGCAGTGGGGAGCATGGCGTGAGTTCTTCCATCAATGTGTTTATCAAAAACAACCTTCAGCCCATTGACCAGTTTATGCTTCAACAAAAACCCATATTGAACTTTTGCATACCTGTTGGTCGTATCCTTCCTATAGGCTTCACGTCCGTATTGTTGGGGGTCATTAAAACCCATTGTGTACAAAATGACCATAAAAGGAATTTCCACTATTCGGTCTTTGACCTTCCAGTTTTCCTTTCCCTCCTTGTGCGGCGCAAATCCATAGAAATGTGCAGTGTCGCGATTTTGTTCGCAAAAACCGAGTTTGAGCTCGGGCGGAGGTGAATAATAAGACTCGGTACCGGTATATGCTAACTGGCCCCCGGGGTTGATCTTCATTTCGATCGCCTCAAGCTTATAATGTAACCTGAGACTATCGGGCTCAATAAGCTTCCATTGCAATTGGCAGTTGGAGTCGGGCGTCGCGAGGAAAACACCTTCGGCAGAAAGTTGGGCATTTTGGAAAGCACCGCCCGATCCGGTGGATCGTGAGGCGGTCTCGACAGATATCTTGAACCGGTTCACGCCAACGAATTTAAATATCGAAATCTCAAGTTCATTCAGGCTGATCCCTACTAATTCGGCAACCTTGTAGAGACCAAGGATCCTTTTATAGTTGAGCAGGACGGGATAATCACGTTTTTCTTTGGCCTGTTCTATATATCGGAGACCTGAATTGACTACTTGTGATACAATCTCGTGGATGCCCGGCGTCCCTTCAGGCGGTTCCAAACTTATTACTGCCAGCGACCTGATTATATTCAATAATAAGTCAGCAATCAAAATATTTCGCCTCGCATCATCTTTGTATGTTTCCCACGCATAGGCGAGTTTCCGGAGACTACGTTCGGAAATTTTGATCATCGCCTGGAACATTTCAGTTTTCATTTCCTCGATCTTTTCCGGGGCAAGATCTGTAAATGCTACCTGAACCTTCAATTCACTGATCACCTGGTTGGCCTTATTGATGTATTCCCTTTCCGGGTGCAGGTATGTGTTGACGAAGATGGCGCTATCTCTTGAATATTCGGCTTGTCTTGCTTTGTCACACGGGTAGCAATAGTCGAAATGCATTACCGGTGGCGCTACAACCCTCGTGGGGATGGGACCATCGGCTGTCGAAGCAAAGGCTTTTACTTCGTTGTATAGATCCAGCAGCTTTGTTAGGTTGGTGTTATTGGTTTGCGGGAACAGCGTTATGTTGACTAGTAAGAAACTTATTAAAGAAAATAAAGTCTTATGCCAGGGTTTGACCATTGATCTTCAATTGTACTGTTAATGTAAATAAAATTGATTTAGACAAAAAAGATCTTCAGCAGGTGTTGTGTAAGAGACAGACATATTATGATCAGGGTTGTCTAGGCCGGCTAAAGAATTTTAAGAAATACGAATGGTCCTAGTTCACATTTTTCTGATGATCAATAATGAACTGGATTATTTCTTCCAGCGAATAATTTATTCTTGAAATAGCATCATTGATATCTTCGCGGCTTACCTGGGCGGCAAAAGCTGGGGATTTCAATCTTTTCAAAACGCTTTTTACTTCAAGACCTTCATAGCGCCCGGGCCGGATAAGAGCAGCAGCATGTACAAAACCGGATAGCTCATCAAAGGCATAGATCATCTTATCCATTGTGTTATTTGGCTCTACACCAAAATAACCGGGTCCATGTGAAGCAATGCAATGAATAACTTCAGGATCAATATTTCTTTTTTCTAATTCCTCAATAATGATCCGGCAATGCTCCTCAGGATATTTTTCCCAATCGGCGTCATGGAGTAAACCGGCGAGTTCCCATTTCAAAGCCGTTTGAGCATCAGCGTTTTCTTTTCCAATAGCCCATGCTTTCATAACAGCTGCCACTTGTTTCATATGCAGGCGAAGACGCTCATTCGGCACCCATTCGTTTAGTAAAGCGTGAGCTTCTTCAATCGTCATTAACTGTCCTGCATTTGCAGGATCGCCAAAACTGTTGCGGCCGAGCTGATGAGACATCAGAGAATTTTTAAGTATAGCAAGATAATAATTAATGGAAACAGTGGCTCACCGGCAAAAAAGGTTTGTTTACCGAAATCGGTAAGCCGGTAACCAAACAGCTTAGTAATTTGCAGGACTATTAAACCGGCGAGAAATGTCATTAAAGATCACAGGTAAGCCTCCATCAGGGAAACATTTAGAAAAATTAAAACAGTCACCCAACTATAAAAAGAATGCTTTTCAGAATTTATCGGATACTCCGATGAAACCAGGTGATATTTCTTATTGGAAAATAATGAGAGAGTTCATTAATAAGAACAAGAATACTGCCCCTTCCCGTTTCTTACCTTCAGTAAAAACTGATCTTTCCAAATTAAATTCACCAACACCCGTCATCGTTTGGTTTGGACATTCTTCTTATTTTATACGTATTGAGAATAAAAATTTTCTTATCGATCCTGTTTTTAGCGGCAATGCATCACCGTTATCATTTATGATAAAAGCTTTCCGTGGAAGTAATATTTATAAGCCGGAAGACATGCCTGTAATTGACTATTTGATTCTTACACATGATCATTATGATCATCTTGATTTTAAAACAATAAGGAAATTAAGAAACAAAGTTGCGAAGATATATTGCTCCTTAGGTATTACCTCGCATTTAAAATATTGGGGTTTTGATACGAATAAGGTGATCGAAATGGATTGGTGGGAGATACAGCAATTGGAAAATGACCTGCCTGCCGGCAGGCAGGGTATATCACTGACTGCTGCGCCTGCCCGTCATTTTTCAGGCAGAGGAATTAAACGGGGACAAACATTTTGGTCTTCATTTATTTTAAAAACGAAAGATCATAATTTATATCTCGGTGGTGATTCAGGTTATGATTCACATTTTAAAGAGATCGGTGATAAATATGGACCATTTGATATTGCAATACTCGAAGCAGGACAATACAATACAATGTGGCCTCTCATACATATGATGCCTGAAGAAACTGTTCAGGCAGCGATAGATCTGAAAGCAAAATCATTATTACCCGTTCATTGGGGAAAATTTACCCTGGCATTGCATGCATGGGATGAACCGATCAAAAGAATAATTGACAAAGCCCAATCAGAAAATATAAAAGTAGTTACTCCTAAAATTGGGCAACCGCTTATTTTGGGAGACAGTTTTCAATCGGAGCATTGGTGGGAGATGTAAACTACTAAGATTGTATTTTATATTCCTTTGTTAACGCATCTGCAGGAATGCGAAGCATTTTGCTGAAGAGACGGATCATATTCAGTGAAAGAGGTTGTTTATAGTTTAGAACCTTGCTTATTGTTCCTTTATCACCGTACTCTTTCGCAAGATCAGAAGCAGTATAACCAAAATCTTCCATCCTTATTTTAATCATTTCAATAGGGTCAACTTCTGGAAGCTTGAAATGTTTTTTTTCATAGTCATTTATAAGAAGGGATAGCAATAGCATTTCCCTATAGTGTGGAGAGTTTTTTTCTACATCATATATTTCTTCAAAGCGTTGCGCTGCCTCTTTATATTCTTGTTCACTAGTTATGGGTAGCCATTGCTTCATATATCAAATTGTTTCAGGGTCTATTCCATCATATTCATTATGCGTACCGATAAAACGTACAACAACTCGTTGCGCATCATAGTTGATAAAAACAATAAGACGGTAAGTATTGTGTTTTATTTCAAATCTTGCGCGGTTGTTCTTTATCATTTTAGCATTTGGAAAATCTGATAAAACATCTTGTTTGTTTTTCCATCCCGCTTTTTCTGTTACATCCTGCCAAGCCGCTAAACTATTTCTTGCATCAGCATGTTTTTTCGC
>JAICGN010000179.1 GCA_025923075.1 Chitinophagaceae bacterium | reverse complement strand
TTTCAACTCTTGCCCGGTTGTTCTTTATCATTTTTGCATTCGGAAAATCAGACAAAACATCTTGTTTGTTTTTCCATCCCGCTTTTTCCGCTACATCTTGCCAAGCCGCTAAACTATTTCTTGCATCAGCATGTTTTTTCGCGAAAGCACTTAGTTGTCCTAAATAAACGATGAGCATATTGACTGGTTTTTGGGTTAACCATGTGGTTGAACCTGTAGTATGTCATTCCACAACTCGTCAAGGTTCATCGCTGATCGCCGCTGATAAACTTGCCTTTTTTTAGAAAAATTAGATAGATGCAAGGTAGGCCATGGTTGGTAATTTGCCAACTTTTGAAGGCTATCAATAATGTCAAACAAAATTTTTACTGTAAATCAACGGTATATAAAGGTACGATAAAAAATAGTTCCCTTGTTTTTTGGAAATCAACTTCATTCAAACCTATCTTCGCAGCCCTTTATAAAAAACTAAAGGAATCAGATTGAAGGATGGTTCAACTGATCATTTTTTAACCGGCTAAGCCGCCGCGGCGGATAGCTAAAAGCTTTCTTTAAATGAGCAAACTACATTTTACAACCAATCATGCAAATGCGGCTACCGTTAAACGCAACTGGTATGTTGTTGACGGTACCAATCAAACCGTAGGGCGTATGTGTTCAAGAATCGCGGCAGTACTTCGCGGTAAGAACAAAGCGTCCTATACTCCACACGTTGACACGGGAGATTTTGTTATCGTAATTAACGCCGAGAAAATTGTTTTCACCGGTAACAAACTGGAAGAAAAATTGTACGATCACTTTACCGGCTATCCTGGTGGTTTAAAACAGGAGACTGCTAAGAACTTATTGGCTCGTCGTCCTGAAGCAGTCATTGAAAGAGGTGTAAAAGGCATGCTGCCAAAGAATCGCCTTGGCCGCAAGATGTACAAAAAACTTTTTGTGTATGCTGGTGCTGAACATCCGCATGGTGCACAACAACCAAAAGAACTTAAATATTAATTATGGGATTTCTGATTTCTAAATTTTGAAATCAGAAACCTGGAAATAAAAATCAAATGGAAAAGCAAAAAACAGGAGTTGGTCGTCGTAAAGAAGCTGTGACAAGGGTTTTCGTTTCTAAAGGAAATGGAAAGATCACAGTTAATGACAAAGACTATAAAGAATATTTTTCACTGGTGTATTTGCAAAACCAGGTTGTCCGACCGTTAAAGACGGTGGATGCTGCCGATAAGTTTGATATTAAGATCAATGCTGCAGGCGGCGGAGTAAAAGGACAAGCTGAATCAGCTATGCTTGGTATCGCAAGGGTATTACTTGAAATCAACCCTGAGTTTCGTCCTGCATTAAAAGCAGCAGGCTTATTGAAACGTGACCCAAGATCAGTTGAACGTAAGAAGTTCGGTCATAAAAAAGCCAGAAGAAGCTTCCAGTTCAGTAAGCGTTAATTATTTATTATTGATTACTAATTACTTTAAGTAGAGAGTGGTCAATAAAACAATAATCAATAATTAATAATCAATAATTCAACAAGATACAATGGAAAATAATACATCCTTACAACAGCAACTTCTCGAAGCAGGTGTACACTTTGGTCACTTGCGCAAGAAGTGGAATCCTAAAATGCTTCCTTACATTTTTGCTGAAAAGAAAGGTATTCACATCATTGACCTGAATAAAACAACTGAGTGCTTGCAGGAAACGGCAGCTGTATTAAAGCAGATCGCACGCAGTGGAAAGAAAATTCTTTTTGTTGGTACAAAGAAACAGGCGAAAGATATCGTGACTGAATGTGCCCAGAAAGTAAACATGCCTTATGTAACTGAACGTTGGTTAGGCGGAATGCTTACCAATTTCAATACAGTTCGTAAGAGTGTAAAGAAAATGCAGAGCATTGAGAAAATGCTGGGCGATGGTTCTTTTGACAGCATTACAAAAAAAGAACGTCTTACACTCAGCCGTGATAAAGAAAAAATGGAAAAAGTGTTAGGTGGTATTGCGCAACTCAGCCGTATTCCTGCCGCATTATTCATTGTTGATATTGGCCATGAGCATATCGCATTGGCAGAAGCAAAGCGCCTGGGTGTTGGTACTTTTGGAGTAGTAGATACGAATTGTGATCCAAACAAAGTTGATTTTGCTATTCCGGGAAATGATGATGCAACAAAATCGATCGCGATCATCACTCAATATATTACTGCAGCTATTGCAGAAGGATTAGCAGAGCGCCAGGCTGCAAAAGATGAAGAAACAGAAGATTCAACACTGACAGATGAGAATCAAAGGAAAGCGGCGAGACTGGAAGCAGAAGCACAAGCTGAAGCGGCCGGTGGTGGTAAACCTCGTGGCGGTGGTCAACCAAGACGGAGAACACCAAGCAGCCCGAAGAGAACAAGTAACAGGTAGGCCAGACCCCCTGTCCCTCTAAAGGGGTGACTTAGGCAGAAGAATCATTCTGTTATCCGTCAGTTCTTTAAAATCGAATATGAAGATTGTGATATCAGCTTCGGTACTACTATCATCATCTGTTGCGTCGCACTCTTCAACCCTTTGTTCTTTACTGAGCAAAAAACGTAAGCAATTTTAAACCTCCTTAAGCTCCGCCTCAGGCGGATTTGGGGTAAATCTTAATTAAATGAGTACAGTAACAATAAGTGCACAGGACATAAATAAGTTGCGCCAAATGACCGGCGCCGGCATGATGGATTGCCGTAAAGCGTTAACTGAAACAAATGGCGACTTTGAAGCCGCTATTGATTGGTTAAGAAAACAAGGCCAAAAAGTTGCTGCTAAACGCAGCGACCGTGAAGCAAAGGAAGGTGTGGTGATCGCCAAAACAACATCCGATAATAAAACGGGTATAGTTGTTTGCGTTAGTTGCGAAACTGATTTTGTTTCTAAAAATGCAGACTTCGTTGCATTTGGTCAAAGCATTGCTGATGCAGCAATTGCTAATAATGTAAAAACCCTGGAGGAATTATTGGCATCAAAAGCTGGTAATGCAACAGTAGCTGAATTGGTGAATGATAAGCTGGCTGCTATTGGTGAAAAGATAGGCGTTACAAAATTTGAACGAATAGACGCCGAATATGTTGCGTCATATATTCATGGAGCGTACCGTATTGGTGTATTGGTTGGTTTAAATAAAGAAGCAGCTGAAGCGGGAAAAGACGTCGCCATGCAGATCGCCGCATTGAACCCGGTTGCTGTTGATGCCGCATCTGTTCCTGCTGATGTTATAGCCCGTGAAAAATCGATCATTGTTGAATTGATGAAGCAAGACCCAAAGATGGCAGGTAAGCCTGATGACATGCTTACAAAAATTGCCGAAGGTAAAATGGGAGCGTTCTTTAAAGAACAGACATTGACTGCACAGGCTTTCGTAAAAGATGGCAGCAAAACAGTTGCAGATTATTTGAAAGAGAGTGGTGATGTAAAGGTGACTGAATTTAAAAGAGTGGCTTTAGGATAAAATGGTTATTCAATACATTTATAAATTAAAGCTCCGAAGAACCCGGAGCTTTTTATTTTACCCAGAAAAAGGCACACAACATTATTCGTCTTTTAAAAACTTAAGTTTATTATTTATGTTTTGAGCTACTTTCTTTCCTTGCCAGAAGCCTACTTCAATGGATTGTCTGTAATGAATGCCGCCATACAATCTTGACCATCCCGCCTCTTCGCCAGCCCGACGGAATGAGCTATAAGAACGTGGCTGTAGTGTGATGCCCTGTGGCGTTACCAAACCATAAAACGTACTGTCGGTGAAGGCATAGTTGTCACCAAACACCGTCGTCATCGCTTCAGCATTGGCGGCAGACAACGTAGCGTGTCCCGCGGGATATTCCGGGTGAGGAGCTGTTATCCAGGGTGTAAACGGTTGCCCAATTACATCATCATAATTGAATGGCCGCGCAAGTAGGTATTGAAACTTGGCCTGCCAGGTGCTGATACTGATATCCACGACGGTGATGCCTCCAAGTGCATAAGCAATGGCTGCAACATCAAGTGAAGGTTGTTCTTTTTGTAATACCTGTTTTAAAATATTGACATAATGCCCGGGTGAACTGGTGCCTGGAAAATCGCGCCACCAAAAAACTGTATTGTATTCATCGGTGCCGACAGCAGGTTTTGCATTGATCACTTCAATCGTCATTGACGGAAGCGCTGCATAATCAGGTGGACCTATCTGGGCGCCATCACCGCTGCCATTCACCATGCGACGGAGATTTCCCAAATAAGGTAACGTGTGAACAGGTAGTGGTGCAGGAGGTGTCCAATATTGGCCGCCTGAATAGGTAGGGCTATATGGATCATTGATATGTTGATAGCCATCTGCCTCCGACCATTCAACTACCTTTTGCGCAACTGCTTTTCCAAATGTAACCGAACGATTGATTACAGCAGCATCGGCTTCACTGCTATATTGTAGATTAAGCGCTGCCTCCAGTGAATCCATTGCTGCAATATTTGCGGCGCTTGCATTTGGAAAAAACTTTTTGTTGATAATTGCCAATGCTGCGTTGGCACTGGCAGCCCAGTGGTAAGCATACCCGGGCGACGTTGTTGGTAAGCCACTTAAACCATTCAGTTGCGAAGCAATGGACTGATAAGCCGGCATACCCGCTACTACCGCTTCGTAAAGGGCAATGCCACTATAGGCATAGTGACGTGAATACGCAACGTTACCTACAATGCCTGGGTAATTTCTCATTTGCCTAACCTGCATTGTCATCCACTTGATGGCAACGTCAGATGAAAAAGTCTTGGTTTGCTTTATGTGACCATGACCACTGTTGTTTGCTGCCGTCGAAAATTCTTCGTTTGCGTCCAGTGGTTGTTGTGTTTCTTTTTGGCACGACGTGAGGGACATCGAAGCAAGCAAAAGGATTAGGGCTGCGTAAGAAAAAACTGTTCTCATAATTTTTGTTTTTAGAATTTAGAAATTATCTGTAACGATCAAGGTGTCGGTACCCGCAGGGCCTGATCGCATGCTGTTCATGTATGCAAGTTGGCATTTACAATTAAGCCGGCCAGGGAATCGCAACCGCTATCGTCAAAAATGTATGTTCATAAGAAAGTCGTCTTGTTGGTTTCAATGGCAAAATAGAATTGATAAACTGAGTACATATTATTATTCGACCACAGGTGAAATTCTTAGACATAAAACATAAAACACGTTTCAATCAATTTGGAGAGGTAATTACCGTTGTTTATCGGAAAAATGAGCGGCTGGTCTTTTTTCCGGTTCCTGTGGAGCAGAACCCTTAGTAAAGTCTTACTTTGTGGTTGCTGGCAATCAAATGGGCAATTCCAGATATAATGAATTTATTTTTTCTCCTCGTTACCGCGTGTTACGCCATGTAATATTTTGGGTAATCGATCTAACCATTTGGGCATTTTTTTGGACCCTGTATCACCATACTGTCTGGCGCAATTTGGTCCACATGTTAATTTGGTTTCCTGTGTTTGTGTTGTATAGCTATCCATTAGCGTATTTGGTAGTTCCAAAAGTTCTATTGAAAGGAAAATATCTATGGTTCCTGTCGATAATAATGCTGTGGGGAGTTGCAGGATGGTTCATTAATATTTCTTACAGGACGTTTGTTTTTATTCCCATACAGGAAGCTATGCACTATGACAACGTCTCAGTAGCCTCAAGCTGGCCGGGAAGTTATTTGTGCATGTCGACAGTAACAGGAATCGTGCTTATTATTGCAATATTTAAGCAATGGATCATAAAGCAGCGGGAATGGATGAAGTCCCAAAAAGAAAAGATTACTGCGGAAATACAGTTATTAAAAGCACAGGTTCATCCTCATTTCCTATTTAATACATTAAACAATATTTACTCATTTTCCTTGGAAGGTTCGCCAAAAACTCCAGGGCTTATTCTCAAGCTTTCTTCGCTGCTTAGTTACATGCTGTACGATTGTAAAGCCGACGAGGTATTGCTGGAAAAAGAAGCGGGGATTATGAAAGATTATATTGACCTGGAAAAGGAACGATATGGAAACAAGATCGAAATATCCTGGAGTGTGGAAGGGGACATAAAAGACAAATATATTGCTCCTTTGCTGATGCTGCCATTTTTAGAAAATGCATTTAAGCATGGTACCTCAGAACAATTAGACAAGCCATGGCTAAATGTAGATATAAGTGTGAGGCAAAATATATTGAAGTGTAAAATTGCCAATAGCAAAAATGAATTTGTGCCGCATAGTCAAAATGGGATTGGTGTCAACAATGCAAAAAAAAGATTGGATTTTCTATATCCTAATAACCATGAGTTAAAGATGAGTGATGAGGGAAATTTTTTTGTGGTTTCTTTGTTAATCGATTTAAAGAGTAACAAAACACAGGATGATATCGTCAAACTTTTTGTACCTGCAACCGAAAATGTTTCTATATGAGGCTTCGCTGCTTACTTATAGATGATGAACCGCCTGCTCTGAAGGTTTTGGTCAACTATATATCCAACATCAATGGACTTGAAATTGTTGGACAATGCAAAAATGCAGTCGAAGCGCTGAATATCCTGCATGAAAAAACGGTTGATATCATTTTTCTTGATATTAAAATGCCAAAAATTCTTGGAACAGAATTTCTAAAGAGTTTATCCAATCCACCAAAAGTAATTTTTGTTACCGCGTATCGTGATTATGCGGTAGAAGGTTATGAGCTGGATGCCGTTGACTACCTTGTGAAGCCCGTTTCGTTTGAACGCTTTATCAAAGCAATTTCGAAGGTGAACCGGTTGATGGGAAGAGAATCCCTTACCGCTTCAACCCATAAACAAATTTCCGAACCATTTGTTTACCTGAAAGTCGACAGGGATATGAAGAAAGTGTATTTAAATGAGATCCTATACATAGAAAGCTGGAAAGATTATGTAAAGCTTTTTCTTTTGAATAGTAAAACCCTTCTGGTGAAACAATCCATCAGCTCCATGGAAATGCTTTTGTCCGATCACAAATTTCTGCGTGTGCACAGATCCTTTATGGTTTCATTAAACAAGATTTCCGGATACAATGGCATTTCAGTGCAATTGGAAACTACAGAGATTCCAATTGGACGATTATATAAACAAACGGTAATGGACAGATTGCAGAAGTCGTAAATTCATATTAATGAATGAAGCAAAAAGTCTGTTCTGCGGAATCGTGCCCAGTTGACGAGCTATTCGTATCTGGTTATATATGCCAATTGCAGATCGAGGGGGGATTGGTACAGCTGAAATGGAAAGGAAGTAGAAGCAAGCCGGCGAGAAAAAGATTTTTTTCTTGCCCGTATGAAAGAATTTTATAAATCCAGATGCTTCGTTAAGTTTGCTCTATGT
>JAICGN010000178.1 GCA_025923075.1 Chitinophagaceae bacterium | reverse complement strand
TTGCCCGTATGAAAGAATTTTATAAATCCAGATGCTTCGTTAAGTTTGCTCTATGTCAGTTAATGAATATTTCGAGGCTAATAGAAATCTCTGGAACCAACGAACCGCCGTGCATAAGGATTCTGTATTTTATGATCTTGCAGGATTCAAGACCGGAGCTAATGTTCTTACTCCAATCGAATTAAAGGAAATTGGTGATGTAAAGGACAAGTCATTACTACATCTGCAGTGTCATTTTGGAATGGATACAATGAGTTTTAGCCGCATGGGTGCAAGATGTGTTGGAGTTGATTTAAGTGATGAAGCAATAAAGTTGGCAAGAGAAATAAATGACGAATTAAAGTTAGATGCGAAATTCATTTGCTGCAATGTATATGATTTACTCCTCGATAACAGGCACTCTGCAAAAGTCCTCCCCGTTGGGGAGGATTTAGGTGGGGCCGGGGCTTTCGATATTGTTTTTACTTCTTATGGCACAGTTGGCTGGTTGCCTGATCTCGATCCATGGGCAAAAGTGATTGCAGAAAGATTAAAGCCCGGTGGTTTTTTTTATATGGCGGAATTTCATCCTGTGGTTTGGATGTTTGATGATGATTTTACCCATATCAAATACTATTACGATAACAAGGAGATAATAGTAATGGAGGATCAGCCAACTTATACAGGTGATAAAAATGAAATAACAGGAAAAGAGTATAGCTGGAACCACAGTATCAGCGAAGTGCTCAATGCTTTAATTAATGCCGGATTAAAAATCGAATTCTTTAATGAATATACATTTTCACCTTATGCCAATTTCAAAAATTCTGTTGAGACGGAACCAGGCAAATGGCATATAAAAGGCATGGAAGGTAAGATACCGATGGTGTATTCTTTAAGAGCAAGGAAGTAGAAGATAATTGCAGAAAAGGCAACAAAATCTATCCGTGACTTTGCCTGTAATAAGGAAAATTTCCTGCTAAAACGTAAACAACTTACCGGATCATCTTGGCGTGCTCCCTAAAAAATGATTGGAAATTGACTGATCAGGAATAGAACTTGCCCTGTTAATACACCAATCAGCTTAGAATTACCTAATTCCTCAAATCCCTATCTTCGCAACCTACCTGCCGGCCGGCAGGCGCAACTAAAAAAACAAGTCGGCACATGGTTCCAAAGTACAAACGCATCCTGCTAAAACTTTCTGGTGAATCTTTGATGGGAAATAAGAATTTCGGATTTGATAACGATGTGATAGCGCAGTATGCAGCTGATATTAAACTGTTGACAGAGATTGGGGTAGAGGTAGCGATTGTAATTGGCGGCGGCAATATTTATCGCGGTATGAATGAAGCGGAAACGGGAATTGAAAGAGCTCATGGGGATTATATGGGTATGCTGGCAACCGTGATCAATGGGATGGCGCTGCAGGCAGGACTTGAAAAGATCGGAGTATTCACCAGGTTGCTGAGTGCTATCAAAATGGAGCAGATCGCCGAGCCCTATATTCGTCGCCGGGCTATTCGTCATTTGGAGAAAGGCCGCGTGGTGATCTTCGGCGCAGGTACGGGTAATCCCTATTTTACAACTGATACCGCTGGTTCATTGCGTGCAATAGAAATAAATGCCAGTGTAATTCTAAAAGGGACAAGAGTCGATGGCATCTATTCAGCCGATCCTGAAAAAGATCCAGCCGCTACAAAATTCCATAAAATCACATTTGCTGAATGTATCAGTAAAAATTTGCGGGTGATGGATATGACAGCTTTCACGCTTTGCATGGAAAATAATCTTCCGATCGTTGTTTTCGATATGAATAAACCAGGCAATCTTCGCCGGGTGGTGACGGGTGAAAAGGTGGGAACCCTGGTTACGGGTTAGTAATTGTTCTACTCCAGGCACATTATTCCGGTGTTGTGAAAAACTTGCCGGGTTGAAACTGCTGGAATTTTATTAGTTTTCATTGTCGTTTACTATATGTTAAGTATCAGCTTATCCAATTTTGAGATCATCATCCTTTTTGGCAGCGCCATTGTTATTGGCTTTGTGATCAATTTATTCTATTCAAGCAGGAAAGGAATGAAGCAAGACATGCAGGAAAGCAAGAAATCTGTAAGCAGTGGTCTTGATGAATGGAAATTGAAATATATAAGTGAGGCAGAGATCAAGGATAAGGAAATAACTGATCTGAAGAAGCGCCTGCTTGATGCGACGGAAAATAAAAGAATTCATGAAATTGAGATCGAGGAATTGAAGAGCCAGGTCAGAAAATTGACGCTTGATGTGGAGCAAACCAAATCCGAAAAACCTTTACCAACGACAAGACCGGACTATTATGAACAATTGCGCCAGACGCAACAAAGCCTGATGGATCATAATGCCAAAATAAGTATGCTGCTTGAGCAGGTGGATGTGATCAAAGAAACGGAAGAAAAAACCCAGGAGATATTGCGAAGTAACGAAGAATTGAGCATGCAGATAAAAGACATGAAATATTTGCTTGAAGAAAAGGAAGATGAGATAAACCATATAAAGCAAAAAGAACACCTGACCAGCGAGATGAGTGCAATGTTGGACAGCGCTTATAGCGAGTTCAACATTTTACAGAGCAAGATCCATAAACTGGAATCTCAGATTTCATCATCAAAAATGGTGAATATCGAATATGAAGATCTGAAAGAGGCTTATTATAAAGTTATCCGTGAATTGGATGAGTCAAAAAATAAAACAAATCATTATTTACAGGAAAACCAGGTGCTGCAAATGGAACTGTCAAAGGTGGAAGATAAATTGAGTGAATCAAATCAACAGCGGCAGCAATTGCAAAAGAAGGTAGCATACCTGGAAGAGCTTAATAATGACTTGCATCAAATGACGGAGGCAAATAAAAAGTTGGAAAGCCAGATCAAACGGCTGGGTGAATTGGAAAGCAAGTTGAGTATTGTGGCGGAAGAAAGAGATAAATTGAGAGAAAAGCAAGGCAGCGGACTCTAATGAATGCCGGCGGAAACACATAATAAAATGCTCCTGCGGGAGCTTTTTAATTAGTATACTTCACTAAAGCAAATGAAATGCTGGGTGCATTTTGCAGATGACGACAGCTTTTAAAGGCTACTTTCAAAAGAGTAAAGTTGCTTGACAAAGTGCAGAAGGCAAATACAAGCCAGGCACCATTTTCGAATGATGAAAATCATGACCTAAAAATCTCCGCCTGCAGCGTTTTTCATTTTTGCGGCTTTACCTTTGGCACGAAAGAAATTTTATGCAAAAGAATATTGCAGATATCAGGAGAGATTATTCGCACAGAAGTTTATCGGAAAACGATGTGGATGCAAATGCCATAAAGCAATTTGAAAAGTGGTGGGTTGAAGCGGTGAATTCAAAGATCGAGGAAGTAAATGCAATGACATTGGCAACAGCATCCCTTGATGCGCTGCCTTCAGCAAGAATTGTTTTGCTCAAGGAATTCAGTGAGAAAGGATTTGTTTTTTTCACTAACTATGAAAGCTATAAGGCGCAGCAATTGGCGGAAAATCCTAAAGCTTGTCTTGTTTTTTTCTGGAAGGAACTGGAACGGCAGGTCCGGATAACAGGACTTATTGAAAAGGTCAGCGGTAAGCAAAGCGATGATTATTTTCAATCACGTCCCGAATCAAGCCGTATTGGTGCATTGGCTTCGCCGCAAAGCCGTGTAATCGAAAACAGGCAGTGGCTTGATGAAAAATTTAATGAGCTTGTAAATAAATTGGAAGGCACTTCTTTTTCCCGCCCACTGCATTGGGGCGGGTATATTGTAAAACCTGTTGTTGTTGAATTCTGGCAAGGCAGACCCAGCCGTTTGCATGACCGAATACAGTATACACTTGAAGAAAGTGGTAACTGGAAGATCGAAAGACTGGCGCCTTAGTGAAGTATTAGGTATATATAGTATATAATGTAAGGAGTAGGTAATGTCAGGTTCGAATTAAAAACTTTATATACTGTATAAACTCTTTATTACACTATTATTTCTTCTTCTTTTTCTTCGCTGGTCTGCTTTTACCAAAACTTCCTTTAGTGATCTTTCCTTTTTTAGTTTTTTTATCGCCTCTTCCCATAATTGTTTTTTTTGTTGTATGAAGATATATTTTATTAACAGAAAGCCCCGGAAATACTTACAGTAGTAGATGCGGGGCTTTCGAATAAGTTAAACAATGTCAAAGTTTGCTTGCCAATTCTTTACCAGCTTTGAAGCGGGCGACTTTCCTTGCCTTAATTGTAATTTCTTCTTTTGTTTGGGGGTTACGGCCTTTTCTTGCCTTTCTTTTTGAAATCAAGAATGTTCCGAAACCAACTAAGGTTACTTTGCCACCACCTCTCAGCGTTTTTGTAACGGCCTCAGTAAAGGAATCGATTGCAGCATTTGCCTGGGTTTTGGTAATACCGGTGTCATCGGCAATTTTGTTGATCAGATCAGCTTTGTTCATATTGGTTTTTTTTAAAGGTGATAACGGCGGCAAATTTAGACGGTTTTACTTTGCAGCAAAACTTTTTCCGTTGTTTTTTAAGCACAGTAAAATTACCCCGAAACCGCATGGGGCAAGGATTTCCCCGGCTTGAAATTTATATTACAAATTGGCGATTTGAACTTTTATCAACAAAATCCTATACCTGTTTTACAATTTGCATTAGGCTGCGATAGGCTACAAAATTATCGCCCCACTTGTCAAAATATTTTTGTCTGATCGCGGTTGAATACCTTTCAATATAGCGGTTATAATCAGCTTTACTTTCTGCAAAGTACTGTGCGGCATAAGTCGGTCCTTCTTTGTCGTCAGTTTCCAGCAAGCGCAGCAGCGTAGAATGTGTAAAGCAGCCGGTACTAATCATCTCATCCATATGTCCATGCAGCATCCATTGCACCCAGTCATCATGAATGGACCAATCTATTTTTATTGTTACATTATAGATGAACATTTATAGAAATTTATGCAGATAAATTATTGCTTTCAAAATCATCAATAATAATTTTTTTCAACCGCTGATACATAAACGATACGGTAAGTAGTAAAACACCCAACAAGATAAAAGCAGCGATCTTTCCGCCCGGCGGAATATTGCGAATATCGTATATAAATAATTTTACCAGTGTCAGTGTAAAAAGGCTTAATGAAATAATTCGCAAGGGACGAAATTTAAAATGCATGCCCAGCCACATCATAATAAATGAACAAATGCTCCAAAGGATACTCAATCCTGCCTTGTAATATAAATTTTCCCACCATACCCAGTCTTTTCCCTTTTCATAATTGATCCATAAGTTCAGCTGATACATTTCAACACTCAATATTAAAATTATACCAATGGCAGATGACCATGTAAATGCAGGGAGATAAGTAGTCCAATTTTCATCTTGAGCATTCTTAAAATAAATGACTAGATCAAGCTGCAACCATACTAACAGAATTATGCTTATCCAATGTGCAGTAAAAAAGCCTTCACGGTTATTTTGTAACAATGCTAAAGAAACTTCGTGATTGGTACTAATATTAACCAGGTAGAGGCCAAGACAGAGGATCGTAAACAACATTTTCAAAACGGGAAAAACGATGGCTCTCCTGAAACTGAATAAAATGATGATAGCAAAAAGAAAAGTATAAAGCTGTAAATAAATTATAAAAAGGGATTCAATATCGGTTCTGGTACTGAACTGATAAAAGATTTCCAAAGCACCGGATAGATAAAGTGTAACGATGAATGAGCCAAGTAAAATATTTTTTACTGACCTGTTAGTAATGCTATTCAAATAATATGTATCAGCCTCTTTATTCATTAATTTATAATAAATAAACAGCGATACGGCAACTGCGATCGTCGTGCTAAAACCCTTATTAAGTAAAACGGGAATTATTCGATCATCAGCATAGACCTGGAGACATGTAACGCCAAGACTCACTAACATAAGTACAGCAATAACCAGTGAAGCGATCTTGAGTTGGACGGCTCTTGTTTTTTGAAATAACAAGAATAAGATCACTGTTTCTGCTGCCCAGAATAAAGTCACATGATTCCCTTTGAATTGCACAGGTGCTATAAGTGAAATAAATGTGAGCCCCAATCCGGTGAGAAGGGATAAAAAATTTGGATCAATCGGTTTCTTTTGTCGCAGTCCAAGCGCGAGCATCAAATTAAATAAGCCCAGCAATGCGGTAAACACTCCTTTATAATTCCCCTGATTTAAATAAGGAAGAATGAACATCCCCGCGAGATAAAAAAGAAAATTTATACTTAACACAACCATGAAATCAAAACTGGTAAAAGTCTTCTTTTGCCTGATGTTGTTTACAATGTTCATGGCAACAAACTGCAGGTAGAATAAACTGCCAAACAACATTGCATTTTGATATGGGAAAGTAACCGTTTCATTTAGCCATAATTTGTCAATCAGCCAACCGCCAAAAATTATTGTTGTAAAGAATAAAGCAATAGTATTTATCCAGGGCCAACGCTTGAACCAGGCAAGAACCATAAGTCCTGAATTCAAAATACACAGGTACGTGAAGAGTGCTACATAGTTATCCTGCTCACCCCTGACAAGAAACGGGGTAATGAATCCGCCGATTGTTGCCAGAATTGCCAGCTCAAGCCGTTCATAATAAAGCGAAAGTGAGACTGCAAAGAAAGTGATAAGAACCATGATGCCGAAAGCCGGTTTTTGACCGATAAGATGATACTCATGAAAAGCAAACGCAATTGTAAAATAGAATACGGTAAGCCCACCACCCATTAGAACAGAACTGAAAGAACGATATGAGTTTCTAATGCGATGGCCAATGCCGATCAATATTCCGCCTGCTATAAGCCCGATAACGACACGGCCGGTTTCATTGATCCAGTTTTTATCGATCGCAAATTTTACGAAGAAAGAAATTCCTAAAACCAATACCGTGATGCCGATCTTATTTAACAAATTTTCTCCAATAAATTTTTCAAGATCTGTCTCAGCTTTTAAAACAGGGTTGATGTTTTTCGAAGGTTCTTTTACTTCAGTAATAATTCTTTCTTTTTTAGATTCTATTGCTATGGGCTCCGTCCTTCTCAGGTCCGGAACAATTACTGGTTTTGTTTCTTCTCTTTTATCTTCTGTCGGAGCCGTTATGATTATCGGAGGAGGTGGAGCAGCGTTTTGTACCGGCTTTTCCTCTCTAATTATAGGATTAACTTCAGCGGATTGTTTTAAATTCTTGATTTCCTTTGTAAGCCCTGCTATTTCATCACTTAAATGTTTGATACGGTCATATAATGATTCGCTAAGTTTTTGCTGCTCGGAAGTGCGGCTCAAAATGGTAAGCAATAAGACAAAAACGGCAAGAGGGATAAGGATGAGCAGAATAATCAGTCCGGTCATCTTGGCTGGTTTG
>JAICGN010000177.1 GCA_025923075.1 Chitinophagaceae bacterium | reverse complement strand
ATTAAATACCTCTTCAGAAAATTCAAGAAAATCAGTCAACCTACCAACACACACCTATTTGCAACCGGGAATCCATCATCTGCCAATGCAAAAACTTCAAGAGAATCATTTACATTTTTGAATTCAAAGGTGCCCAGCGAAATAGTTTGGAATTCGGATTTGTTCTTTATTTCATCATTTACTTTTCTGGAGAAAAGAATAGAGCCGGGGACGCCTAATGTTTGAATACGGGAAGCTATATTTACTGCATCGCCGTAAATATCATTGTTCTCATAAATAATTTCGCCTTCATGAATACCAATTCGCAATGATAACTCCTTTGATTCCGTGCAGGCCTTCTGAATTTCAATGGCTGCATTTACTGCATCACTTACAGTATTGAAACTCGCCATTACTCCGTCACCCAATTCTTTTATCAATTTGCCATTGTACCGTTCAATAACTTGTTTGTGAATTTGCCTGTTCGTATCGAGCCATTCAAATGCCTTTTGTTCATCTCTTCCCATCAATGCCGTATACCCGACAATGTCAGTGAACATGATAGCTGCAAGTTGGCGGAATTGGGACATGAAATTATTAGGCTAAATTTATCAAATAAATATCTATCCCTTAAAGTTTCTTAGCCTTTCTAACAATGAATGTTTATACAATAATACCCCCCAATAGAAATTACATCGAACTGTTATAAAGAATGACACCACTATTGCAATACTTCAAAAAATTCAGTCCGCTTTCAAAGGAAGCTGAAAAAGCTATTATCGAGATAAGCAACATTGAAACCATTAAGAAGAATAAAGATCTTCAGCCAATCGGCCATACCTGTAAAACAATTTACTTTATAAAACAAGGTGTTGCCAGAATCTATTATTTTAAAGACGGCATTGATATTACAGAACGATTTTTTTTTGAAAACAGCATTATTGCAAGAGTGGAAAGTTTGTTTACCGGCAAACCAAGCCGCAAAGCAATACAGATATTAGAAGATGCAGAAATAATTGCCATCAACGCTAACCAACTTTTCAAGCTGTATGACTCTTACCCCGAAATTGAAAGATTGTTTCGCAAAATATTCGAATCTGCCTACGTTGAGACAGTCAACCGCATTGAAGGTATTCAGTTCCATTCGGCCGAAGAAAGATATAATGCCTTATTAAATGAAGCTCCCAATGTGCTGATGAGAGTTCCCTTAAAACATGTCGCTTCTTATCTCGGTATAACCCAAGTAAGCCTTAGCCGTATCAGGGGACATCATTGATTTTTTATCTTATGATAAAAGATTAGTCCTTTATTGTGGTCACCTTTGCGTAACAAATATTGCAAGATGAAAGGCGCAAACGAAGTGAGCACCGAAACACTCAGAAACTGGTTAGAGACACGTAAAGAAGTGTCCATTCTTGATGTACGACCCATTGAGGAAAGGTTGGAATGGTTCATACCCGGTAGCATCTATTTTAATGCTTACGATAAACTGAAAGCACATAAACCGGACGCTTTATATGGTCTGCATCTTGACAAAAGAATTCCAATAGTGACGGTTTGCGCTGCCGGCAAAACAAGTTCAATTGCAGCCGGTCAACTAAATGAACAAGGGTTTGAAGTTTATTCGCTCAAAGGCGGTATGAAAGCCTGGAGTATGGCATGGAACACGGCTAAACTTTCATTCCCTGATTTTGAAATAATGCAATTCAGAAGAACAGGAAAAGGATGTCTTTCATACATGGTCATATCAAATGATGAAGCAATAATAGTAGACGCTTCATTGCCAATAGAAATTTATCACGACGTTTTAATAAAAGAAAAACTCAAACCAAAATATGTAATAGAAACCCATATTCACGCTGATCATCTATCAAGATCGAAGCAATTAGCAGAGAGTAATAGTGTAAAATTACATCTTCCCGCACCCAACAATGTGAACTTTGATTTTGTTCCGGTAACAGGTTCAACGGTTTTTCAAATCGGCCATATCAGTATTAAAACCATTCAAACTCCCGGCCATACAGCAGAAAGTGTAAGTTATCTGATTGCTAATAAGGCATTACTTACAGGAGATACCCTTTTTGTAAGCGGGGTTGGCAGGCCAGATTTGAAGGCAAACAATGACGAAATAATGGAGAAATCCAAAATACTTTATCAATCTTTACAAAAATTATTGATACTTAATGAAAACATTATAGTATTACCAGCCCACACCAGTCAGCCTGTAGAATTCGACCAAACCCCGATTCATGCAACAATCGGCAACATAAAACAAAATGTTGCCATGTTGAAACTGAATGAGGAGGAATTTGCAAATACTATTCTGCAACGTATTCCACCAACTCCTCCTAATTACTTATCTATTGTAGAAAAAAACATCAAAGGTGATTTTAGTGATATAAATCCAGTTGATCTTGAAGCTGGGGCAAATAGATGTGCAGTCTCTTAAAACTGAAACAAGCGATTATGAATACTGATAATAATTTATCTCAACCATTTGATTTTTCGGGGGCTATTCCAAAACATTATGACCAATTCTCTGGTCCCATGTTCTTTGAACCCTACGCCATTGAAGTTTCAAATCGCATTGATCCACCTTCCGTTAATGTTGCCCTGGAACTTGCATCAGGAACAGGCAGGGTAACACGGCATTTGCGAGATGTCCTTCCTTCAACAACAAAACTGATAGCTTCTGATATTAGCCGTGATATGTTGGCTGTTGCCAAAGAAAAATTAAAAGCGTTAGATATTAATTGGGAAATGATAGATGCACATCAATTACCATTTGAGGATGGCACTATTGATCTGGTCGTTTGTTGTTTTGGCTATATGTTTGTTTCCGATAAACTACAAGCATTTACAGAAGCATATCGTGTGTTACGACCAGGTGGCATGTTACTCTTTACGACATGGGATAAATTGGAAGTGATTGGAGCCTCTTATGTTTATAGAAATATTGCAAAAAAATATCTGAAGGAACCACTGCCTGAATCTTACAATCTCCCTTTTTCAATGTATGATGAATCATCTATAAAGGAGATGTTGCAGAAAGTTGGATTTTCAAAAATATCCATTGAGAAAATAAGTAAGTTATCAATCAGCCCGACAGCAAAAGAAGCATCGGAGGGACTAACGCAGGGCGGAGTAATCTATAATGCCATCATGAGCCAGAATCCTGAATGGATTGAAGAAATAAAAGCACTAGTAGAAAAAGAATTGAGCGTGAAATTTGGTGAAGCTCCAATGGTGGCACCAATGAGTGCAGTCATTAGCCAGGCCTGGAAATAATTAATCAAATGGAATCAAAAGACATTAGTTTAGGTCTGAAAGAAAATTGGAAGCAATTTAGTCTGCTGGTTATCATCAATGGCTTTGTAGGTGGCATGGTGGGTTTGGAAAGAAGTATCTTGCCGCGAATCGCAGATGTTGAGTTTCATATTGCAGCTAAAACAGCAATTCTTTCCTTCATCATTGTATTTGGAATTGTAAAAGCCATCACTAATTATTATACTGGTGCATTAGCCGATAAATTCGGAAGAAAAAAACTATTGGTGGCAGGTTGGATAATTGGCATTCCTATTCCATTCATTTTGATGTTTGCTCCCTCGTGGAGTTGGATCATAGCAGCCAACGTATTGTTAGGAATCAATCAGGGTTTGACATGGTCGAGCACCGTAGTAATGAAAATTGATCTTGTTGGTGAAAAGCAAAGAGGATTTGCAATGGGCTTAAATGAATTTGCAGGATACATTGCTGTTGCTATCATTGCATTTCTGACCGGTTGGATTGCCAGTGAATATGGTATAAGACCTTATCCCTTTTATTTGGGCATCGGTTTAATTTCTTTGGGATTGCTTGGAAGTATCTTTTTAATAAAGGACACTAAACATCACGTAGCAAAAGAAACAATCAGCAATACCATTCCGAGATTGAAGAATATATTTTGGGACACTACATGGAAAGACAAAAACTTGGGTTCGGTAACACAGGCAGGATTAATCAATAACCTCAATGATGGAATGGCATGGGGTGTTTTTCCGATCCTGCTTGCAACAAAAGGTTTCACCATTGGCGAAATAGGAATTGTTGCGTCAATATATCCCGCCGTCTGGGGCATTGGTCAATTGTTTACCGGAAGAATGGCTGATAAGTTTTGTAAAAAGGATATGCTCTACATCGGAATGTTATTACAGGCTATCGCTTTGGTTACTTTGATTTGGGCCAATACCATGTTACATTTTATACTCCTTTCTTCGATTTTGGGCTGGGGTACTGCGATGGTTTATCCTACATTTCTTGCAACAGTAGCAGAAAACACAAACCCACAGGACAGGGCGAAGAGTATCGGCATCTTTCGTTTGTGGCGGGATTTAGGTTATGCAATCGGCGCAATACTTACTGGAATTATTGCTGATCTGATCAGCATAAATGCGGCCATTCTGTTCATTGGGCTGCTTACATTGGCCTCTGCTTTGATTATTGAGTACAGGATGAAATGCAAAAAAGATGGGTCGGTGAAAATATGGGGTTGGATAACTAATCGGCCCAGTTCCAAAAAAAATCGTGAATTGGAAACTCAGGATAACCCTGTCTGATGCAGGCGGGGTTTATTGTTTCACTCCACCGACATCTTGGGGGAAATTCAGCTTTCGCATTAGATCTTTGTAGCGAGGTTCGTTCTTTAGTTCATCAAACCACGGCCAGGCCTTGAGCTCTTTTATCCATACATCACGTTGCTCGTAACCATACTCCAATTGTCTTAATGCTTGTTCCTTGTTACCTAAAGCCAGATAAATACAACCAATATTAAATCCGGAAACCGATCGCTGGTCTGCACTGTTCAACAGTTCATTTAAAATTCTTGTTGCTTCCTGTCGTTGGTTTGCCCGGGCATATGCAAGAGCCAACATCGCTTTATAGTGAGCAGAGGCTGATTCCTCAGCCGATTTTTTTAAAGGGGCAATGGCTTCTCCATATCGTCCTTGCGCAATATAAAGTTCTCCGATATTGTGAAGTATCAATGCATGATTAGGATGCAGATTCAATGCTTGTTGCAAAACTTCTTCTGATTTCTTGTACTGTTTTGAATAGATATAAACCTGGCTTGTATAGGCGACAATAACCGGTGAAAGGGGATCCAGCTCTTTTGCCTTTGCCAGCTGAACCAATGCCTCATCAAAGCGTCCGATAAATCCCAGCATTCGACCATACCATTGATAGGTGATAGCCAAACCCGGATTTAATGCAATAGCTTTTTTGAATTCTTCTTCAGCTTCTGTCCAGTTCCATTCAAAACCCAATTTCCAGGTTCCATTTGATGCATGTGCTTCTGCAAGATTTGCATTCAGCTTAAGAGCTTTGTCAATTAATTCTTTGGCTAATGATCCTGCTTCTATTTGTGACATTCCTCCTTGTTCACCTAACAAAATGTAACAGTCTGCCAACGCAGCATAAGCAAGCGCATAACTGCTATCCAGGTCGAGGGCCCTCTTATAACTATCTATTGCTAGCTTATAACTCTGAATTGTTCTTTGATTCCAATAGTGTCGTCCGATCAGATAATATTCATAAGCCTGCGCATTCACCAGAGAAATGGAAACGAGTCTTTCCTGGTCTTGAGGTGTTAATGAGATTTTTATTTCACCGGCAATTTTTTTTGCCACTTCACTGTATAACGCCAGAATGTTTTGCAATTTCCGGTCAAAATCCTGAGACCAGATATTCTCATCCGTCCGGCCATTAATAAGCTTTACACTGATGCGCACCAGGTCACCATCTCTAATCACTGAACCTTCCAACAATGCCGCTACGCCAAGCTCCTTAGCAATTTGTCGAAGTGGTATTTTTTGGTTTTTGTATTGAATCGTTGATGTGCGAGAAATCACTTTTAGCGCACTAATCTTTGAAAGTTCAGAAATAAGTGTCTCATGCATTCCGGAAACAAAATATTCCTGTGAGGAATCGCCTGATAGATTTTCTAATGGCAGGACAGCGATTGAATTAATATTTGTGTTTTTTCCAGGAAGAAGAACCAACAAAGCAACTGTCAACATAATTATCATTGCTGCCGCTAAGACAGTTATGAGTCTTACTGATCTTTTTTTAAATAGGGACGAAAGTGAAGAGGGCTCAACGGTCTTACCGTGGATTTCTGCAGGCAATGGTATCACCAGCCCATCGTTGGTTGCTGCATATACTTCCAAAGGTTGTCTTACATTCTTAAGATGAAATTTTCCAATTGGTTTCGCTTTAATATCCCGCTGGTTCTTTATTTCGTCATATACTTTGGCGGAGAAAAGAACCCCTCCGGGAACAGAAAGCGATTCAATGCGTGAAGCAATATTTACACAATCGCCATAGATTCCTTCACGATCATAGACGATATCACCGATGTGGATGCCGATCCTTAATTTGACAGCAGGCTCTTTCTGTAATTCATTCTGAATAGCAATACCACATCTCACGGCATCTGTTGCACTATCAAAAATGCTAAGTGTCCCATCGCCGAAATATTGAAGGATAGTTCCGTGATGAGCAGGTATCAATGAATCAAGCGTCTGTCGTTGACGTTGCCTTAAAAGTTTTGCATGAGCTTCATCTTCCTGCATCATGGCCGTGTAGCCGGTCATGTCGGCAAACATAACAGCTCCCAACTTTCTTTGCTCATGGAAAGGAGTATTGGTGTTTGTATCGTTCTCCATAGCCTCCGTAAGAAGTCATCATGAAGATAAACTGTCCAAAACCGATTGACATGAAAATTTACGACAATTAAAATAAAGCCAGATTCACGCTAAACTTAGAAAGGATTTTCAATCCCTGCTAATCCGGCGGGGCTTTTATTTCCAAATACTTTTTAAACTTATATACTCAATTTTTTTAATAACTCCTCCGTCAGCTGATGTAATCTCAATTTTCGTATAAGGTTTTGTTGGAAAGAATATGGTTGTCATTACTGTCAATCCATTGTCTGCAAATAATTCGACAGAAGTTACATCTATTAACAACGAAATATCCATTCCAGAAGCAGCAGTGAACCGCGGTGCTACTTGCTTAGCAGCAAACTCTTCATGGAAACTGGTATTGCCCGACTGGGTCCTATCAATAAAATATTGATTTTTCGATTTATCATAGCCGATCACTAATTTTTCTCCTATATCATTTAAAACTGTGATTGATAAATCTTTTAAGGTATCAGTAAGAAGGTTACAAAGACCCGGAAATCTTATACTTCCTGTTTTTGCTCCGATCTCAAATGGTTTTGATAAAGCAACATTATCAAACACCAACGGACGGGATTTAAGCGTTGCGATTTCTTTGACGATCATTGAAGTAACCAGCGTATCATTGCCAACCTTTACAATTTTCAATTCCCTTGGTATTGTCATGGCACTTCGCCATCTTTCT
>JAICGN010000176.1 GCA_025923075.1 Chitinophagaceae bacterium | reverse complement strand
GCTGATAAAATAAAAGATTCAAGGGTCAGTCCCGGGCCAAAAGCTGCACCAAATATATTATTGCGCTGTTTCTTGTCTAGTGCCTGCTGAATTCGCTTCAATACAAATAAAACGGTAGGAGAAGACATGTTGCCATAATCATTCAAGACATCATAGCAATTCTGTAATTGACCATTTGTAAACTGCAAGCTGTTATGAACGGCTTCCAGAATTTTTTTACCTCCCGGATGAATGCACCAATGTGTTATATCTTCTTTTTTTAAATCTGTCCCATTCAATGCATTGTCTACAAAACCACCAAAATCTTCTTCTATCAGTTCAGGAATATAACCGCTCAGCGTTAACAGAAAGCCCGTTGATGACATTTCCCACACCATTTCCTGTTTGTTTTTTAATGACACAGAAGAATAAAAGTGTTCGATATTCATCCCGTCTGCTTCAATATTGCCGCTTACCAATACGGCGGCGGCACCATCACCAAACAAGATGCCGCTGGAAATATTATCTGCGTCATACTTTTTTTGAAAATGAAGCGAGCATAATTCAACACATACGATCAATACGTTTGCTTGTCGATCTGACCTGCAAATTACATCTGCAAGTTTTAATGCATGAATAGCTGCATAGCATCCCATGAAGTTGACCGAGGTCCGCCATGTCGTGGCAGGCAGATTCAATAATTCCATCAACTCCAGGTCAAGGCCTGGCGCACTCATACCTGTACAACTTACAGTGATCAGGTGGGTGATATGCTGATCCTGAAAATCATTCAGGCAATTATTGATAGCTTTTAGTGATAGTGGTGCTGCATGCTCCCGAAAGCTTTTCATTCTTTTTTCGATCGATGGGAAAGGTTCAAGGTTTTCTGTGGGAATAAAGAAATTCCATTCGCTGGCCGGGAGACTGTAGTCATTCAATACTGAATAACGATTCTTAATACCACTATACTTGTAAAGAAATTTGAGTTTTCTTTTTTCCGTTTCATTGATGGCATAAACACGGCTTAGAAATTCAAATATCTTTTCTTGTTCATGCCGGTATTCCGGTACTGCCGTTCCTATTGATACTATCTTACTCAATCCACCTCCATATTAATAAGATCAAAAATGAAATATTTGTACAAGTTGCCGCCAGCCAGTTCATCTTCATTGTGTTTTTAAAATTGGCTTCCCGGTAATTTTTCCGAACTAAAACAAACCACCTCATGAAATAAACGATAACAGGGATAAAAAAGATGCCAACCAGCAATAATTGATGTCCTTGTTTGTTACCGATAAAAAACTGTGCCATGAATATCCAGGCTAGAATGTAAACAACCGCACAGAATATAAAAGTCCCAATATACCCAAGCTTGTAACTGATCGTCATTACTCCATCTTCGAGATCCTGCTTATGCTGGTAGATCTGAGTTAATGGATAAAATCCTCCAACCAAAAGTGAACAAATTATCATGCCCTGCCACGGGACAGTTATACCTGGTTCCTGGCTGCTACCATAATACACCAGCCAAAAAGTAACTGCTCCCTGGAAAAGGATCACCACAAGGTAACCGAGATAGGGAAATTTCTTCAATCGAATTCGCCGGTAACTATACGCTTTTGACGCACCAATATAGAACAACATCACAACGGTAAATACCAACCCAATTAGTAAACTCAATAAGATGCCTAGACAATCTAATACAATGGTGAGCCAAAAAAGTTGTTGCGAAGGCGGCGGTGGTCTTTCTAACCCTCCAATGCTATCCGTGTCTCTATCCATATAACTATTATAACCATTGCTGGAAGGATATATTAAGAAATGGAGAATAAAAAATATCAATATGGCATTGACCCATTTTATGTGTTCCACCTGGGCCAGGGCAAAAAAGTAGATGGGAGATAGGAAGAAAGAAAATGGAATCCGAAGCAGTCTAATGGTGGCAGAACTCAGCATATTTATTCTTGTTAAAACCATGAAAATTACTCAATAATCACGCCGCTTCAATGTGAAAACAACTAATCTCAGTTATCCACATCGCACAGGATGGACGAAAGTCGAACGTCTAATACCCGGAAAATGCGCAGAACCCTATTAATAATCATAACATTTTTGAAGGAAAAACTTTTGGCAACAAAACCTCACCGGGCTATCTTTGCCATCCCAAAAAATGATGTCGTAAGGGCTTATTTTTAAAGGATGGATCGGTAGTTCAGTTGGTTAGAATGCCGCCCTGTCATCTCGCCTGAGGCGAGACGGGTTTCGAGAAACACCGATCCAAATTAAGTTCTTTAGTAGGTTGTATGTATTATGTATATATACTTGAGAGTTTGTCAAACGGTGATTATTACAAGGGAAGTACTGAGAATTATTTGAAGCGTCTTGAGGAACACAATCGCGGAGAAAGTCAGTATACACGAAGTCAATGCCCTTGGAAATTAATCTTTGTTCAGGGTTTCGATGCAAAAACTGAAGCCTTAAAACGTGAAAAACAGCTCAAAAGATGTAATAAGGAATATTTGTTTCGGCTAATTAATCAACCGCTGAATATTCTTAATAATAAATAAGTATTGGATCGGTAGTTCAGTTGGTTAGAATGCCGCCCTGTCATCTCGCCTGGGGCGAGACGGGTTCGACACATACCGATCCACATTAAGTTCTCGAGTAGGTTGGATCGGTAGTTCAGTTGGTTAGAATGCCGCCCTGTCACGGCGGAGGTCGCGGGTTCGAGTCCCGTCCGGTCCGCTAGAGAAGAGCAAGAATCCCGATCAACCCGGGATCGTATTTGAAGAGATTGACCCTTGGAACAAAACTAACTGCCCGGTGACATTCACCAGGGCAGTTTTATTTTTAACACTCTAAATTGATACCGATGCAGAAAAGAAAAGTGAGAAATGCGTATTTATTTATTTCATCATTATTAGTTGGTTTATTTTCTTTCCCTTTCGCCTTTGCAAAATCAGTTGAAAAAAAAGCTATCCAGTTCAAGGATACAGTATCAAATCTTCAGGTCAGTGACTTTGTTCCAGGCATGCCTTCGGCGATTTCCGTATATGATAGTTTACGGCTAAATCTTGCGGGTCTGAATAGAAAGGCATTTGAATTGGCCCAAGAAGGGTACGAGAAATTGAAAGAGCAGGGTGCTCTTCTGAATGACAACATCATCTCAATTATTGATTTTAGCTTGCCAAGCACAGAAAAAAGATTGTATGTAGTAGATCTCAAAAATTACCAGGTTTTATATAAAACCTACGTTGCACACGGAAAAAACTCAGGTACCGTAATGGCAAATTCTTTTTCTAACAAACCCTCTTCCAATAAAAGCAGTCTTGGATTTTACAAAACACTCGGCACCTATATTGGCAAACACGGTTACTCCCTGAAATTAGAAGGACTTGAAAAGGGCATCAATGATAACGCGTATGAAAGAGCAATTGTAATGCACGGTGCTGACTATGTAAATCCTGCTTACATCCCAAAGCTCGGGTACATCGGAAGAAGCCAGGGTTGTCCGGCAGTTGCATCAAGGGAAGCCACTCCAATAATTAACACGATAAAAAACGGTTCTTGTCTTTTTATCTATTCTCCGAATGCATCTTATGAGGAGCGTTCTTCAATTCTTAGCTAAAGAAGACAAAGTTTAATTCCGGAACTGCCAATCTTTATCTTTGGGCATAATTAAAATGGATATGCTCAAAGTTGGGGTTTTTGGCGTTGGTCATCTTGGTAAATTTCATTTGAATAACTGGAAAGAAATTGCCGGCGCCGAACTTGTCGGGTTTTACGATCCGGACGAGACAAATGCAAAAGAAGTTTTGCAGCGTTACAAATTGAAAAGGTTTGATGACCCCGGTGAACTCCTAACTGCAATTGACGCTGCTGATATTGTAGCTCCTACTGATCATCATTTTCGTCTTTGCGAAAGTGCTATTAAAAATGGCAAGCATGTCTTCGTGGAAAAACCATTGGCACAAACAATGGATGAAGCACATGCGTTGGTAAAACTGGTGAAAGAGTCGAATGTAAAACTCCAGGTAGGGCATGTAGAAAGATTTAACCCCGCTTTTCTCGCAGTAAAAGATCTGAAGTTGAATCCCATGTTCATTGAAGTACACCGCCTGGCACAATTCAACCCAAGAGGGACAGAAGTAAGTGTGATCCTTGATCTGATGATCCATGATATTGATATTATCTTAAGCATTGTGAAAAGTGATGTAAAGTATATCTCGGCCAGTGGCGTAGGAGTAATGACTGACACCCCTGATATTGCCAACGTAAGAATTGAATTTAATAATGGGTGCGTCGCGAATCTGACTTCATCAAGAATTTCCATGAAAAAAATGCGGAAGATCCGCATCTTTCAAAAGGATGCTTACATTGGGATTGATTTTTTGAATAAAAAATCAGAGATCATAAAACTAAAGGATCAGGAGACTGATGATGCAAATGTGTTCACGTTTGATATTGAAACGCTTAACGGTAAAAAAAGTATTGCTATTTCCAATCCGCAGATACCGGAAGTGAACGCAATAAAAAAAGAACTCGAAGAGTTTAAAAATGCGATTGAAAAAAATACAAAAACTATAGTTTCAGAAATTGACGGGCTCATGGCAATGGATGTTGCACACCAAATTTTACAAAAGATCGGTAATAACGTGATCACCCGCTAATGAAGCAAACCAAACCCATTCATATTGCCTGGTATATCCTGTCTGATTTTTTTATGGCTTCATTGGCATGGGGTATCATGTATTTTCTGCGTAAATACTTTCTCGGTCTTACGGTAAGTGAAGATGGAGAGTTAGCGATAGATGATAACTTTTGGTTGGGGATTACTCTTGTGCCGCTGGGATGGCTGATCCTTTATACTCTTGTGGGCTCTTATCATTCGCTTTATAAAAAATCAAAGCTACAGGAATTAACGACTGTTTTTATTTGTAGCCTCATTGGGACCACATTTCTCTACTTTGCAATTATCCTTAATGATATCCAGGAAGAGAATAGCTCGTACAAATATTATTACATCGCTTTTTTTACATTGCTAGGCATTCACTTAGTATTGACAATTATTGGTCGACTGATCATTCTCAACATGGTTGAAAAGCAACTACGAACCGGAAAAATCTTCTTTAATACATTGATGATCGGCAATGATGATACGGCTTTAAAGATCTATAATGACACAGAAAGAAATTTCCACGACACTGGTTACCGTTACATTGGCTTTGTAAGCACCGCAACAAATGGTAAAAACGGGATCCAAAAATATATACCTGAGCTCGGTCATATTGACCAGCTTGAAAAAGTAATAGACGAAAACCATGTAAAACAAGTAGTGATCGCCCTGGAAAAAAATGAGCAGAACGGAATGGAAAAAATAATCAACCGGCTGAGTGAAAAGGATGTTGAAATAAAAATCCAGCCTAACACCTTAGATATTCTTGCAGGCTCAGTAAAAACAAGTAATGTTTTCGGGGCATTGCTTATCGATCTAAAAACCGGCTTGATGCCGGACTGGCAACAAAACATAAAACAAGTATTGGATATACTGATTGCTGTGTTTTGCCTCTTAATTTTATCCCCTTTTTTAATTTATGTTGCCTTGAGGGTGCGGCTTTCATCAAAGGGCCCTGTAATTTTTCAGCAAGAAAGGACCGGATATAAAGGCAAGCCTTTTATGATGTACAAATTCAGGTCAATGATCCTGGATGCAGAAAAAGACGGGCCTTCCCTCTCATCCAAAAATGATCAACGCATTACGGACTGGGGGAAAATTATGCGAAAATGGCGCATAGATGAGTTGCCACAACTATGGAATATTATCAAAGGAGAAATGAGCCTTGTAGGTCCAAGACCCGAACGAAGATTCTACATTGATAAGGTGGTTGCAAAATTTCCTTACTATAAATACCTGTTGAAAGTAAAACCTGGCCTTACAAGCTGGGGCATGGTGCAGTTTGGCTATGCTGAAAATATAGAAGAAATGATTGAACGTAGCAAGTTTGACTTGCTTTATATCGAAAACATCTCTCTGGCTCTCGATTTTAAGATCATGATCCATACGCTTAGGATCATTTTTTTAGGGAAAGGGAAGTAAACAGTCAACAGTTGGCAGTTGGCAGTTAGTTTTATATTTTTGAGTAACTATATCCCATTGAAAAAAACAATTATTACCCTTTTTACGAATTGCCTGCTGCTTACTGCCCACTGCCAACTGAATTACTGGCAACAACAAGTCAACTATATTATCGATGTTTCATTGAATGATAAAGATCATACGCTGGATGGATTTGAAAAGATAGAATACATTAACAATTCTCCGGATACGCTGAAGTTCATTTGGTTTCATCTTTGGCCAAATGCTTATAAAAATGATAAAACAGCTTTTACCGATCAATCACTGGAAAACGGAAGCACTAAATTTTACTTTTCCAGTAAAGAAGACCACGGCTATATCAATCGTCTTGAATTTAAAGTAAACAATCAAACGGCTGCAACAGAAGACCACCCTGAGCACATTGATATTGTAAAACTCGTTCTTCCTTCGGCCCTCCTACCGGGACAAACAATAATTATCACAACGCCTTTCCATGTAAAACTTCCCTACAATTTTTCTCGTGGAGGACATGATGGCGAAAGCTATCAGGCTACGCAATGGTATCCTAAACCTGCAGTATATGACAAAAAAGGATGGCATCCCATTCCTTATCTGGACCAGGGTGAGTTTTACAGTGAATTTGGAAACTTTGACGTGAGTATAACCTTGCCCGAAAATTATGTAGTCGCAGCAACTGGTGAGCTGCAAAGTGAAGAGGAAAAAAACTGGTTATTGACTCGTTCATCATTTTCCTGGGAACCGATAAAGGAAAAAATAAAAACCAAATACGGCCAAACTAAGACTACAACACAATTATTTCCCACCTCATCTGCCGAATTAAAAACATTAAGATTTATTCAAAGTCACGTTCATGATTTTGCCTGGTTCGCCGATAAACGTTTTGTCGTAAAACATGATACCTGCCAGCTTGCTTCAGGAAAAGTTATTGATGCTTACACGTTTTATACTACGTCTCACGAAGCCGCGTGGAAAAACAGTTTACAAACCGTTAAAGATGCAATCCGCACAAGAAGTGAATGGATCGGAGAATACCCTTACAATGTTGTAAGCGCTGTGCAAGGGCCTGAAGGGTTTGGCGGAGGCATGGAATATCCGACCATCACGGTTATTTCTCCGGAAACCAACGAAAAATTGCTTGACTTTACGATTGCACATGAAGTTGGACATAACTGGTTTTACGGGATCCTTGGAACAAATGAAAGACAATACGCGTGGATGGATGAAGGCATCAACACATTTTATGATAACCGCTATAGCAAATGGAAATATGGGGATGAAGGTGAATTAAATTTTGGCGCACAGAGTTTCGCGATAAAAGATGCTGAAAGATTATTATTTGAAACCAGGGCCGCAGTAAATAAAGATCAGCCCATAAATACTGAAGGTGGTAAGTTCGCAAACCTGAACTAT
>JAICGN010000175.1 GCA_025923075.1 Chitinophagaceae bacterium | reverse complement strand
TTTTACCTTGTATTCTTCTTTATGGTCCACATCATACCAATATGCATTATCATCTGACCTTACTATATGACCATTGATGACCAAGCCACTCTTTCCATAGATCGTATCATTTTTCTTGGTATCAACATAGATGTAAACAGGCTTTTTTGTTTCTGCGTTGACCCATATGCCGGTTTCAGCGTCTTTTTCTATTTTAATAGGCTCACCCGTCCTGAGATCAACATAACGGTCTTTCTCAGTCGAACAGGATATCGCGAACAATGACAGAATAAGAGCAACTGCGGGAATAGTTTTTTTCATGATTTCAAGTTTTAATTGAACACTAAGCCAATAATAGGGCCAATAAGTGGGAATTAAGAGGGGATTTATTTCCCGTTATGTTTATTCTGCTTTCATTGAATGAAATACCTCAATAAGCTACGTAAATAGTAACCTTGTATCTGTTAATTTTCTATTGGGAATTGCTAAAAAGCAATTTCATTTTTCTTTGATCGTACTGCTCATGAGCAGTTCTGTGCCCGGATCAACGGTTATGGAAGCAGGTTTTCCATCACTTTTGATCCTAAAAGAAAACGAGGCACTATTCACATTGACTTTTTCGTTGGCACCACCAGCAGAGTTATTTATTTTTAAAAGTAAAGGAAAATGAAAAATATTTCTTTGCAATTGCTTTCCTTCAATGTATAAAAGTTTTTCAGCAGCATTATATCTCCATGTTATATCAAGCTGCGGTTGCCCGGCTGTATACAACCATTGATCAAAAAATTGGCTAAGATCATTACCAGAGACGGTTTCAAAAACTTTTTGAAGATCTCGGGTATCGGCTATGCCTCCTGAATAAGTTGCATAGTATTTCCTTATCGATCTCCAGAAAACCGAATCCCCTAATTGATTACGCAACATATGCAATATCCAGCTCCCTTTTTGGTAAGAATTTGCATTTAGCAATTTCATAAAATCTGTTTGAGCTGTATCGACGACTGCTTTGTTGCTTTCCTGAGAAAACGCAATTACCTGTTGACGGTCTTCTTTCAACATTTTTATGGCAGTATCTTTTCCATATTTATTTTCAAAGTAAAGAATGGTGAAATAAGTGGCGAAGCCTTCGCTTAACCATAAGTGCCCAAAACTTTTCTCAGTTGCCATATTGCCAAACCATTGATGAGCTATTTCATGTGCAAGCAACCCTTCGCTTTTTCTGGTACCACTCACCGAATTTTCTGAATAAAAAATGGTGTTTGCATTTTCTAATCCTCCAAACCTGGTTTTCGATTGGACGTTAGCCAGTTTTTTATAACCGTAAGGGCCGACATTATTAATAAAGAATGGCAGAATATCTTTTGCCATTTCATAATCATAAAAACCTTTGTCTTTGTTTTCAGGATATACCCAACTATACACGGGAATATTTCCATTTACAATACCGGCGAGATTAACTGCAAAATCGGCAACCCCAATCACCATCACTTTGGTTGAAATAGGTGTTTCTTCTTTCCAATGCGTCAATCTGAAATTATTGCCAAGCGAAGTTTCTTCGATCTGAATACCGTTTGCTACAACCTGGTAATGCTCCGGTGCGGTGACAATAAATTCTATCGTTGCTTTATCTGCGGGGTCATCATGGCAAGGGAGCCAGTTATGTCCACGATCAGGCCAATTGTCAGCAAAAAAACTTCGATGACCGTATTTTGTTTTTGAGATGATCAGGCCATCTGAAGGAATACCAGAATAAGGAATTACAAAAGTTGCTGTATCGCCGGTAAACATGTTTTTTGATAAAATAATCCGGAGGGTTTCTTCCTTGTGGATATGTCCACGAATATTTTTTCCCTGGATTGTCCCAATATTCATTCCTTTCCCATCATTTTTTGCCTTGGTAAAATCAAGACCTACTTCGCTGGAAGATTGCAAGAATCTTATTTTGATTTTTGCTACTCCATATACCGTATCGTTATTATCATTCAGCCTGATCTCATACCGGTAATGCAAAACATCAATGTTGTTTTTTTGTGTGAAGGATAAGAATTGAAAGCAAAATACACACACAGAAAGACAAATTATTCGCATAAGGAAATTTTCATGATTTCCTCCAAATCTAAGGTAATCCTGCAAATCCTGGTTCTGGCTTAAAGTTTCTCAAGCATCTCGACGACTTTCTCTCGTTTAAGGATAAGGTAACCCAACCGGTCATTGCTAATTCCTTCTTTTAACTGATAGCTGAAGTCAAGCTGGTCGTCTTTTGCAGTGGTTTCAAAATACCGAAAGCTTATATTGGGATATTGTTTTAATTCATCCCCGATCTCATACAGATGTGTGGAAAGAATAAACAATGAGTTTTTTATCTTGATCAAGCCTTTGATCACCGTGAGCGAACATTTCATTGCATCCTGCACATTAGTTCCCTTAAACAGTTCATCGATCAATACCAGCCATTTTTTTCCGTTGTTTATTTTTTGTACGGTATTCTTTACCCGCTGCACTTCATTAAAAAAGTAGCTTTCTCCTTTGGCGATATTATCAACTACATTAATATTAGTAAGCAGGCCATCAAATAAAGTCAGGGTCATTTGTTGTGCCGGCACACCCATCCCAAGATGAGCAAGAAATACAGCCGAACCAACCGATTTGATCAATGTGCTCTTGCCGGCCATATTTGCGCCGGTAAGAAAAAGAAAATTATGATCAGGATTTAATTCAAGATCATAGGCAACTGGTTGTTTGATCAATAAATGATAAAGTCCTTTTGCATTTACGGTTGGTTTTTCCTGCTCAATAAATTCAGGAAAGCGAAGATCAAATGCTTTCATGGCCATTGCCATCGAATACCAGGCATCCAACCGGCCAAAGATTTCAAGCAGCTCGATCGTATCAGTTTTATACCGGTTGCGAATATGATAGCCGAAATAGAGACCTTGAGATGCTGAAAATCGTTCACCGGGTCTTGACGAAGAGATTTTTGCAAGAGGAGTTTCTCGTAAAAGTTGTTCTGCCCGTTCAATATAGATTTTAAAAAAGGCGGGAAGTTCCTGGTGACTGAAAAGACCCACCAATTTTTTAATTCCTCTGAAAAAATCTGCGCAATGACCGACAGAATATTTTACCATTCTGAAATCCTCTATATGCAGCGTTTTATATGTCCATGTATTGAAAGCATTTGGCTCCTGGGGTATTGGATCAAGGTTGTATTCAAGATATTTTTCTATTACCAGCAAAGTGCCATTGGTGATTTCCGATGGCCAGTCAGTTAAATGCTCGTTCAATGTTCGGATTATCTTTTGGGTGCCGAGGATCTTTTTAAGGTCATGATGAGGCTCAGAAAAAAAATGACGCAACCATTCTTTGCCATAAACTGTTTTTGTAAAATTCAGTTTATGAAAAATAGAAAACTCTTCTTCCTGGTGAAAGACCGAGATATCGTTGTATGTTGTTGCGTCAAGATGCATAAATAAGAAATTCCAAGATCCAAATTTCAAATATCAAATAAATAAGAAAAAGGAAATCCAAAATTTACCATTTCAATATTTTGAATTTTTATCATTTGATATTTATCTGGAACTTGTTATTTGTTTTTTGGAGTTTAACGATCAAAGCTCAATCTCATTCCCGGATTAGATTCATCCCAATTGCCATTTCCATAAACTAAATGTCCATTTACAAATGTATGTGTTATGGTAGCCGGAAATTCAAAACCCTCCAACGGACTCCAGCCGCATTTGTACAAAATATTCTCTTTAGAAACTTTTGTTGATTTGTTCATGTCAATCAAAACAAGATCAGCAAAATATCCTTCACGTATATAGCCTCTATCTTTTATCTGAAAACAATCGGTTACTGCATGGCTCATCTTTTCTGCAATTTTTTCCAAACTGATCTTTCCCTGTTTATAATAATGAAGCATCAAAAGCATTGAGTGTTGAACCAGGGGCAAACCTGCATGAGCTTTTTCGTAAGGCTCCTCTTTTTCTTTTAATGTATGCGGGGCATGGTCCGTGGCAATCACATCAAGGCGGTCGTCAAGCAATGCCCGCCATAATGCTTCACGATTATGAGGCGCTTTAATGGCTGGATTACATTTTATTTTATTTCCCAAACTTGCATAGTCATCGCTGGCAAAATGAAGATGATGGACACAAACCTCAGCCGTAATTCTTTTTTCTTTAAGGGAAAGCATATTGGAGAACAGTAGCAATTCTTTTTCGGTAGATATATGAAGGATATGCAAACGCGTATTATATTTTTTTGCGATCTGTATTGCGAGCAGAGATGATTCATAACAGGCATCTTCATTCCTTATCATGGGATGATCGGCGGCTGTAAGTTCCCTGTTCTGCAATTTTATTTTCTCTAAACTTTCTTTAATGATCCTTTCATCTTCACAATGTGTAGCGATCAGCACTTCGCTTTCACGGAAAATTTTGTCCAGTGTGGTTGGCCTGTCCACCAGCATATTTCCCGTAGAAGAGCCCATAAAAATTTTTATGCCACAAACGTCCTTTGCTTTTTCATTTGTTTTTAATACCTCGTCAGCATTAGTATTGCTGGTGCCCATGAAAAAAGAATAGTTAGCGAGGGAAGTCTTTGAAGCGATCGAATATTTTTCTTCTAATAATTCCTGGGTAAGCGCATTGGGTATTGTATTGGGCATTTCCATAAAACTGGTGACACCCCCAGCCACAGCCGCTTTTGCTTCTGTATAAATTGTCGCCTTATGTGTAAGACCCGGTTCACGAAAATGTACCTGGTCATCGATAGCACCGGGTAAAAGATATTTTCCTTCACCATTTATTTCATTAACGTTGGAGTTAACATGAGTAATTAATTCACCAATCGTTTCTATTCGTCCATTTTTTATTAATACATCTGCTGTAATTATCCTTCCTTCATTTACAACCTGTACATTCTTAATCAGGTAATTTTGCATATCTTGTTGCCGATTTATCGTTGAAACCAATACCCATGCAATTTAAACAAACCCTTCTAATCCTTATTCTTTGTCCTGTCTTTGCATTTTCTCAATCTACTTATTTGACGCAAGGTTCAAAGGAAAATATTCTGATTGAACGATTGGAAATTCTTGGCCAGAAAGATTCCATTCTTAATTTTTCCAAAACAAAACCGATAAACCGTTTACAATTGGTAAGGGGCGCCACGTCCTTTAAGCAACTTCATCCAGGGATCATATTGTCAAAAACAGATGAACATAACCTGCAAAGTCTTTATGTAAACAATATCGAATATTTATCCGATACGCAACGTGCCGCGATTAAAAGTAAAAGAGCGATTTGGAGGTTTTATACTACTCCTGCCAATTTGTATGAAGTACATGTAGAAGATTTTGATCTTGTCATCAATCCTATTATCCAGTTTCAGTATATGAAAGAAAGTGATAATGATGAAAGTCTTTTTCTGAATTCAAGAGGTGTGGGAATACGTGGCCGCATTGCAAATAAAATAGGTTTTGCTGCTTCTATTGTTGATAACCAGGAAAGAGATCCCCTGTACGTGCAGGCATGGGAAGATAAATTTCAATCGGTGCCCGGTGCCGGCTATTATAAAAATTTTAAAGGAACCGGTTTCGATTATTTTGATGCCAGAGGTTATTTTACGTTTAATGTTACCAAATACATAGATGTTGCCTTTGGGTATGATCGGAATTTTATCGGTAGCGGTTATCGCAGCTTGTTCTTAAGCGATTTTGGCAATAATACCCTCTTCCTGAAATTAAATACAAGGATATGGAAGATCAATTATCAAAACCTATTCATGGAGCTGCAGCAAACGGAGCCCAGGGGGCCTGACCGGCTGCTCAGGAAAAAATATGCAGCGTTCCATCATCTTGATGTGAATGTGACAAAGAAGCTGAATATCGGGTTGTTTGAAGGTGTCATGTTTGGCCGCAGTGATCATTTTGAATTTGGATATTTGAATCCTGTGATTTTTTACCGCTCTATTGAACAACAGAACGGAAGCTTCGATAACTCTGTAGCCGGTATTGATTTTAAATTAAACACGTTGAAGAAGGTACAGTTTTACGGACAATTTTTACTTGATGAATTTAATTTAGAACAAATAAAAGATAACGATGGCTGGTGGGCCAATAAATGGGGATTACAAATCGGCGGTAAATATATCAATGCATTCGGCATAAAAAATCTTGACCTGCAATTGGAATATAATCGTGTAAGACCATTCACGTATTCGCATCGTGATTCGGTGGCAAACTACACGCATTACAATCAACCGCTGGCACATCCGCTTGGTGCGAACTTTAGTGAAACGATCGGAATACTACGTTACCAACCT
Organism: Chitinophagaceae bacterium; assembly: GCA_025923075.1. Lineage (GTDB taxonomy): Bacteria > Bacteroidota > Bacteroidia > Chitinophagales > Chitinophagaceae > VBAS01. Next base: position 1,297 of record JAICGN010000175.1, on the reverse strand, counting down.
GCCCCGAAATGGATGCTACTTGCAAAAGCAATGTATTGGAAGCAAGGTCTGGATACAGGCAGTCGCAGTTTTGGAAGCAACATATTTTTGCCTAATACATCTCCGCCACGGCAGGGCGATTATGGATATGAAATAGTTTCCGGTATTGAATCAACAACCGCAACCTTATCATTCCTGCTTTCCTATGAGTTAAAAGAAAATTTGTTCATCGAAAGTTCGCTAACTCATCGCAATTTTGAGGTGCCTGCAAATACTTCATTATCTGCCAGCACAACCATTGTTGCTTTTGGTATCAGGTGGAATATGCATCGACGACTGTTTGAGTTTTAGGAGAAATACCTTTAACAGATCGCCCGATCCGAACGGTATAGGTGGCTGCAACCATATTGCCATTTCGCCTATCTTTATCAAAACAAGCTTTTATGCTGCGGATCTGTTCGATTGTTTTATTCTTAATCATTTTTCGCACGACGACAGCACAGCAAGTCGAGGCGCTGCAACGACCCAAACTAGTAGTCGGAATAGTCGTTGATCAAATGAGATGGGATTTTCTTTATCGTTATTATGATCGTTATGCGGCCAATGGTGGCTTTAAAAGAATGCTAAGCCAGGGTTTCAGTTGCGAGAATACGATGATACCTTATTCACCTACAGTCACCGCACCCGGGCATACGACGATATATTCGGGATCAGTTCCCGCTATACATGGCATCGCGGGTAATTTATGGTGGGATGATGCCCAGCAGCGGGAAGTCTATTGTACTGAAGATAAGACCGTAAAGACAGTTGGCAGTGCAACAAACCTGGGATTGCAAAGCCCAAGAAATTTATTGGTGACAACGGTCTGCGATGAATTGAGGCTTGCCACAAATTTTCAAAGTAAAGTAATAGGGATTGCAATCAAAGATCGGGGAGCGATTGTAACTGCGGGCCATAGCGCTAATGGAGCTTACTGGTTTGATAGCCAGGAAGGCAACTGGATCAGTTCAACTTACTACATGACCGATCTGCCCCAATGGGTAAAAGATCTGAATGCGAAAAAATTAGTTGATAAATATTATGAGCAGGGCTGGAATACTTTATATCCGGCAAACACATATTCCCAAAGCACAAGTGATGATAAACCTTATGAAGCGAAGGGTCTTGGGACAGGATTCCCTTATGACCTTAAGAAGTTTATTGGAAAAAGCAATAGTGCAATTTTATCGACGCCTCATGGCAACAGTTTTACAATTGAAATGGCAAAAGCAGCCATTGAAGGGGAAAAACTCGGCGCTGATGCGATCACGGATTTTCT
>JAICGN010000174.1 GCA_025923075.1 Chitinophagaceae bacterium | reverse complement strand
GGAAAGTTACTGGCCTACGGCAGCAGACAAACCGAATGCGAGCAAGCACGACATTGAACATTCAAAGTGGTATAGCAAAGTTCACAAAGTTGTTCTTTCAAAAACACTGAAAGATTCAGGTTTGGGTTACACAACAATTATCAGCGGCAACCTTACCGACAGAATAAATGAAATAAAGCAGCAGCCAGGGCCAGACATCTTGCTTTTTGGTAGCCCGACAGCGACACATTCTCTTATTCAACTGAACTTAATTGACGGCTACTGGCTATTTCTTAATCCAATTATTCTTGGACGAGGCATTCCATTGTTTGTAGATATCAAAGAGAAAGTAAAACTAAACCTGGTGACTACTCATCAATTTACTTGCGGGGTAACTGAACTGAATTACACAGTAGACAGGCAATAAACAACGAACCGCCATAGACTCGTTGGCGTCCGCGCCAACGGCTGCGTTGGAAACTTCATTCAAGAATCATTTTCTCTTTGTAGATACAATCAGAAAAAGCTTAACTTTCCCAAACACTAATGGCCATTGATTCTACAATAACAGGGAAGCTGAAAACTGTTTAGAGTAAGCGTAACTATTAAATTGAAAAACATGCCAACAGTTGTAATTCGCCACAAAGTAGGAGATTTTAATACATGGTTAAATGGACACCAGGACCGTGTTGATCTGTTCTCAAAATTTTCATCAGGTTTCCAGACTTTCCAGGACACAAATGATCCCAATTCAGTTCTTTTAGTCGCCGAAGTTTTTGACCTGGAAGGAATGCAGGCCGTGATGAGTAATCCTGAAGTAATGGAAAAGATCGCCAAAGAAAAACATACTGTCAGAGAACCCATCACAGTTTCAATGCCTGTGGAAGTACCTGCAGAAGTATAAAATTGCCTGACCTGTATAAGATTAATCAAAGAAGCCGGTGTATCATTGGCTTCTTTCTTTTATGCGTAGAGTTCTCTCTTCTACAAAAAATAGCAATCAACCATTTGTAGGTTTGTGAATCAATCTTAAATCAGATGCATGGAAGCGGAAGCGTTATGTAGTCTTAAGAAGAGATAATTGGCGTTGGGTATACTGTGGTGGCCATGCTACTCAAGTCCATCACAAGAGATATGCGAGAAAGAACATCGGAAAGGAGCCAGTCGAATGGCTCGTCTCAGTCTGCAAGTCTTGTCATGACTCTCAACATCGTTAAGGTCTTCAACAAATAATACCAAGCAATCAACCGTCACAAGCAACCCGCATCTCTGATAATTTGAAAGTTACCTAACATGACCTTAGATGACCCAAGGAAGACCCAAGGATGACCTAACCTTAGCCTAAGGTAAGATTAGTTGATTCCTCCTTAGCCCGTGCCGAAAAAGGTAAAAATGTCAGGGATTGTCGACCTCACGCGGATGAAAAATAGAAAGTGAATTAACTGTTTGCACAGGAACTTGCGTAAAGCGGAATGTTAAAGGTCATGCGATAGCTATCGGGACAAAATAAAACTAAACCTGTGCCTACCCAGCAATTTACTTGCGGGGTAACTGAACTGAATTGCACAGTGGACACATAATAAACAACGAACCGATTGCTTATTGTCACGCATGGTGGGGTGTTCATTGTCCCCCGCTGGCGGGGGAAGTAGTGTGGTATAGGTGAACTTCAAGTGGGGGTGGACTCCAAGCTTCGCATTAATTCCACCCGAAATTGATAATTTAAGATGTTCGGCCATCCGGCCCCGCCAGCGGGGATATTATGCAGTCTCATTTTTGTTTGGCGTAAAAACTACTTACTGACTTTCTTCTCAATCCAATCCCCGGTAACTATGGGATAGTATTGTCCTCTTATTTCTTTGTTGCTATTTTATCCAATGGCTTCAAAATTTTTTTTGATTTGGATCCTAATTGAAATTGCCGGGCAAGTGTTGCTTTTACATTTCCCACCCGTGCGATATACCCGTCAGTAGAAGATGCTCCCCGTACCGGGATGCGGTTACTTACCCATGATATATTTATATTCCATGACCGGCTGTTATATCCAGCGGCAATACGATATAAAAGATTAGGTGTAATGCTGAAGCAGTCTTCGCTGCTGGATTTGTTTGTTTCCCTAGCCCACCCGAGATTGAGATTTGCATTGAGCGAACCGGTTATAAAGAAGTGCTGCCGAAAAACAAGTGTATGGGCATACGCTGCACCCGGTCCTATTTTAAAAAATTGGATCTTATGAATGCCCTGTTGTTTATATAACATGGCCATAGCATCGGGTACTAAAGCGCTGTCTGCATTTACAATGCCATAATATATTTCGCCACCCAACAAAAAGGAACCTGCTGATCTTTTTTGCCACTCATTTTGTACCATCGCCGCCCTGTAAGAGAATTTCCTATGATTCAAAATGCGATAAGCGGCAAGACCAAATAAGTTGAACTTTATATCCGGTCGGACATAATATAAATTGGGATCGGGTGATCCCAGTCCTTTAGGATATAAATAGTAACCTTTATAAAATTGTGCATAGAAATCAAAGCTCCATCTACGTCCATACATGTGTCCCTGGTTTTCCCAATACTTGGTTTTGCCTTTTTCTTCTTCACCGCGATTCAAAAATCCAAAACCATAAGCAAGGTTCAATGTAAACAAACCATAGGTAGCGCCGATCCCCATATTTAAAGTTGTATTAGGCGTATAGCGAAGGCGAGGGGTTGTTTTGTTATTTCTTTTTATCTCTAATGCAGTGTATTTCTGAGAAAAATAATATCTGCCGGTAATTGTTTTACCCACAAAGGATTCGTAATAAGTTGTATCATGGTCTGTTTCTGCAGTAGGTTGCTGGGTGGGTGCACGCATGACAAATAGCAAAGTAATTATCCAGAAAATTCCGCAACGATATATAGTCACTTAAAAAGATATAATGAATGAGTAAAACTGCCGGTAAATTGTATTTCAATTTAATGAATATTTTCATGCGACTGATTTTCATCTTTCTCTTTCTTCAGTCCACCCCGGATCTTGCCCCACATCCAGTACAACATAATTGAATGAAGAGGTCAATTTACAATTGGACATCATTAAGTTTCTGTACAATAACTTGCACAAAGCAGAGAGTGTTATACGCAATTCGACGGAGATGGCTCAATTTTATTTTGATTCCCATGAAGCTTATTTAATGTTTGCACCTCTCAATTTAACATGTGATTTTTTAACTTATCATATAGCAGGTTTAAACAATCAATTTATTACTGATAGTGGGAATTGATTGAGTAATTAAAACCTCATAAATTTTCGAATACGATTATTTTAACCATCAAATTAGTTGGCATAGTATTTATCAATAGAGGTAGATTAAAATTACTTAATCATTAAACTATTTAAAAATGGGCAACAGGAACATTAAAGAAACGAAGCGGAATATGCTTACAGGTATGTTTGCTGACAGGGAAAGCACAGAAAAAGCTTATAATGCGCTACAGGAAAGAGGCTATACTAACGATGAGATTAGTATGATAATGTCCGACAAAACGAGAAAAGAACATTTTGCCGATGATGGTGACACAGAAATTGGTACTAAAGCTGCTGAAGGAGCGGGCAAGGGTTCTGCAATAGGTGGAACAATTGGTGCCATAGCAGGTGTTATAGCAGCAATTGGTACCAGCATTGTTATACCAGGACTTGGAATCGTAATTGCCGGTCCGATTGCCGCGGGTTTGGCAGGGGCAGGAGCAGGCGGAATAACTGGTGGTATAATTGGCGCTTTAGTAGGTAGTGGAATTCCAGAAGCAAGGGCAAAACTATACGAATCTGGTATAAAAAATGGAAACATTGTTTTAGGTGTTCATCCTAAAAACGATGAGGATAAAAGTTATATTGAAAATAATTGGAAAGATAACAGAGGTCAGGAAATAAACAATTAATTAGCGATTGATCGGAATATAAAATGGAAATACCAGTTTATTAATTCCGTAGACATAGTATAATATTTTTAATAGGGTGTATTCAGTGCACCCTATTTTATTTTAATGACAATTCAAATCCTCTGCCCCCCCGGGATCTTGTCACACAACCAGTTCAACATAATTGAATGAAGAGGGTAGGTCCCGCGAGATTAATCGCAATAATTGTGTTCCAGTATCTGCATCGTTCTTCCCTAGTTCTTCGCAGCACCAACTCCTGCCTGCCGCAGAGAAAAATTGAAATTCGTTTTTGTACAACCTACAATTGAAATCATTAACTTTCTGTACAACAACTTACGTAAAGGAGAATGTTATCGGCAATGCGCTGGCGATAGCGGTAATTTCGTCAATGAGTAGGAAATAATCGAGACCGTTGATCACAATGAACGAAATCGTATAAAACTAAATGGATATTATTTCAGGTTCACATAAGATATTACAATTCGGATTGCGTTCGGCTTGGGCAAATTTTATTTTATTCATTGTTTATGACTTGATAGTAATCACAGGAATTGTAATTGGTCAAGGTGTCCTGAAAGAACCATACTTAGCTATTGCAGAAGTAATGACTCTTGTTAGCGCTCCTTTATTAGTACTCCTTATGGTAGCTATACATGAATGTGCGCCTCAAAGTGCCAAAGTTTTTAGTCTGACAGCGTTAGGATGGATGTTATTGCTGGCCGGGTCAACTGTAATTGTGCACTTCATAAACTTGACTTTGTGGAGACAGATCAGCGTTCAACAAAAAATTGACTACGTGCGATTTCTCGGTTGGGAATGGCCATCTATGATGTATGCGATTGAACTTGTTGCATGGCATTTGTTTTTTGGGCTATCTATGTTTTTTGCTGCATTTGTTTTTAAAGGCAAAAGGTGGGAAAAAGTGGTGCGCATAGCTCTAATAGCAACCGGTTTGTTATGCATTTTCGGACTAATCGGACCTTTAGTTGGAGATTTGATTTGGCGGTTGATTGGCGTCTTTGGATATGGAGTTGGCTTTCCAATTGTATGCGTTTTGATTGCTCGTGTATTCAAGAATGCACCATCGAATTAATGGAAATTATATCTATGTTGTGAAAAGAAAAACTGCCGATAATATTGAGATTAAAAGAAATAAAAAAAGGAACGGCTTTTAAAGGTAAGTGCAAGTATAGACAGAGGAGCGCAAATAAACATGAGAGTATTAAAACCGTTTCTTTGTTCCATCAGCCCGGGAATATAGGAACTCCAATCGGACAACCATTCAAAAAGATCACGGCTGAAGAGAGAAAGAAGATAGGATTAAGATATGGGATTGTTCGAAAGGAGTAAAACTAATTTCCATCCGCCGGGTCTTGCCCCACAGCCTGTACCTGTCTGCCGGCAGGCAATATAATTGAATGAAGAGAGTTGCCGGGAAGTTTGTACAACCTTCCGTTCATTTTCTCATTGGAAAAAAAATTTCCAAAAAATTTTGCGCAACCAGATAATTGCACTTATATTTGCAATCACTTGATTGCACATAATTACAAATGAAAGTAAGACGAGACGTTTTCCAGGCAATAGCCGACCCCACACGAAGGGCAATTTTGTTATTGATTGCAGCCCAGTCAATGACGCCGAATGCAATTGCAGAAGAATTTCATACAAGCAGGCAAGCCGTTTCAAAGCATATTCAAATTCTTACAGAATGTGGATTGGTGAAGCAAGAACAAAAAGGAAGGGAAATTTACTATCACATCAATGCAAACAAAATGAAGGAGATCGATAAATGGATTGAGCAATTCAAAAAGATTTTGGAAACTCAGTTCAATCAACTTGACAACGTATTATCAACAATGAAAAAACAAAAAAAATGATAAACAATCTGCTATTTGATTTTACCGTTGACAAAGCAACAAAAACGGTATTCATAACCAGGGAATTCGATGCCGACCTATCACTGGTATGGGATGCTTTTACCAAAGCAGAAATCCTTGACAAATGGGTGGCACCTAAACCATGGGTATCAAAAACAAAATTTATGGACTTCAAGGTTGGTGGACGAAGATTTTATGCGATGGTAAGTCCGGAAGGACAAGAGCGTTGGGCAATTCAGAAATACATTTCCATTAGCCCAAAAACCAATTTCAAAATGTTTAATGCTTTTGCTGACAAAGATGAAAACCCCGAATTGCCAGGTTCTGATTGGGATTACACTTTTAGTGAGCAAAACGGAAAGACAAAAGTCAGTATTACTATTTATAATGAATCCCTTGCCCGCATGGAGAAAATGATTGAAATGGGATTCACAGAAGGATTCAAGATGTCAATGAACAATTTGGAAAATCTATTGGCATCCCGATCGCTATCGGGATTATCCAAAAAATGAGAGGATTACAAAATATTCCCAAACCTGCCTGCCGGCAGGCAGGTTTTACTTCGAAGAATTGGAATAAGAATGAATGTACAGGAACAACTCAAAAAGTATATTACCAGCCAACCTGAACCAAAACGTAGTGACATGCAAGCGTTGCACCGCATCATTCTGCAAGTAATGCCAGCATGTAAATTATGGTTCCTGGATGGTAAAAACAGTGAAAACAAAACTGTTTCTAATCCCAACATAGGATATGGATCTCACACCATGAAATACGCTGATGGAACAACCAGAGAGTTTTATGAAATTGGTTTGAGCGCAAACAAAACCGGGATCTCTGTCTATATCCTCGGTATCAAGGATAAGACATACTTAGCCAAAACGTATGGAAAAAAAATAGGCAAGGCAAATGTGACCGGGTATTGCATCAGGTTCAAAACGCTGAAAGATATAAATCTTGATATACTTGAAGCGGCAATACAATATGGGGTTCAGGCACAGTCCCGATAGCTATCGGGAGAAAAAATGTGAGCTGATGAAATAATTAAAAATGAAACATTATTCAACGGCCTTTCAGTAGGAGGGCAGTGCGAAGTTCAACTTGACTACACAGCAGCACAACACAAAACATACTTCAAGAAATAATTTTAAAATGGTGGAAGTTTTCAAAACAAATGTTCAGAAAAAAGCACAAGGCAAAATGCTGCTTTGTATTTTGTCTGAAGCATTCCCATCTTTTAAAATAAATTTTGATTTATCAGATTGTGATAAAGTGCTCAGAGTTGAAGGAGAAAATATAACAGCGTTAAGTGTAATGATGCTTGTAAAGGAGCATGGGTTTGATTGTGAAGTATTAGATTAACAACAATAACATCGGGGATGCAGGAAACCGTCCCGATAGCTACCGGTAAAGAAAGCATAAAAATTAGAATTCAAAAAGATGAGAAAATTTTATCACATGTTGTCCATCAACAGTACATTAAATTTATGCCCATCGGGATCAGCAAAGGCAAAACCATAGTAATTGTTTTCGTCTCTGCGCACTTTCTGAAGAATGCTACCTCCGGCTTCTTTAACTTTATCTGCAAATTCGTTCACTTCCGCCTCTGTTTCTGCAGAAAGTGTGAATATAATTTCACTGGTTTTAAACCCGGACGGTAAATATTCATCTATTCGTGAACCCTGTTCAAAAAAATGAATCACAAAATCATTTTTCCCAAAAAGAAAACTAGCTAGCTTGGGATCGTTGTTTGGCTTATTGGAAGTAAAACCCAATTGTGTATAGAATTCACGGGTGCGCTTTGCATCTTTTACACTAAAATTGGCCCATATTTTTTTCGCTTTCATATTGCTGAATTTTGAGTCGAGATGCAGTATTCATGCCAATCCTTTCCGAGTTTCATTTGAACTGATGCTTAGTCGATACCCCGGCCAGCTGTCTCTTGTTCACTGTCGAGGTATCCGTTCCCAATGCTTCTC
>JAICGN010000173.1 GCA_025923075.1 Chitinophagaceae bacterium | reverse complement strand
GGGGTAATAATTCTCTGACGTCTGTTACAACCCCTGTAACAGCTGCTGCCGCAGCTGTCAGTGGACTCGCCAACATTGTTCTGGCACCAGGGCCCTGTCTTCCTTCAAAATTCCTGTTGCTTGTACTGATGCAATATTTGCCAGCAGGGATTTTGTCTTCATTCATACCCAGGCATGCACTGCAACCTGGCTGGCGTAACATAAATCCTGCTTCTTCAAAAACTTTATCGATACCTTCTTCAATGGCTTGCTTTTCGACTTGCTTACTTCCTGGCACCACCCACACTTCCACACCCGCTGCCTTTCTTTTTCCCTTGACGAATGACGCAACCATTCTCAGGTCTTCGATTCTTGAATTGGTACAGCTTCCGATAAAAACATAATCCACTTTCTGACCTTTGATCGGAGTGCCTTCGTTTAATCCCATATAAGCAAGCGATTTTGATAAACCGCTTTTATCAGTTTCATTAACTGTTTCGGTAGTTGGAATTTTATCATTCACACCAATGCCCATTCCCGGGTTAGTGCCGTAGGTGATCATCGGCTGTATGTCGTCTGCATCAAGGAATATCTCGTTATCAAATGCTGCGTTACCATCACTGTATAATGTTTTCCAATAAGAGATTGCTTTATTCCAGGCCCCACCTTGCGGCGCAAATTTTCTTCCTTTGATATAATTGAATGTTGTTTCATCCGGAGCGATCAGGCCACATCGTGCACCCATCTCTATACTCATATTGCAGATCGTCATTCTTGCTTCCATCGAAAGATTTCTGATAGCTGAACCTGCAAACTCTACTGCATAACCAGTAGCACCGCTTGCAGAAATTTTTGAAAGGATATAAAGAACAATATCCTTGCTGACTACGCCTGTATTCAATTCACCGTCGACATTTATCCGCATCAGTTTTGGCTTGGTTTGCAATAAGCATTGCGTGGCCAAAACCATTTCTACTTCACTTGTACCAATTCCAAAAGCAATTGCTCCAAAAGCACCATGCGTTGATGTATGACTGTCGCCACAAACAATCGTCATTCCAGGTTGTGTAATGCCGAGCTCAGGTCCTATAACATGAACAATGCCCTGGAACGGATGTCCAAGGCCATATAATTCTACTCCATGTTCGGCACAATTCGTTATTAATGCTTCAACCTGTTTTCGGCTGAGTTCTTCCTTGATAGGTAAATGCTGATTGATAGTAGGAACGTTGTGGTCAGCCGTTGCGACAGTCTGCTGCGGACGAAAAACTTTGATCCCTCTTTTATTCAAACCATTAAATGCCTGCGGACTGGTTACTTCATGAATAAAGTGCCGGTCTATATATAAAACGGAAGGACCGTCGTCAATTTTCTTGACGATATGTTTGTCCCAGATTTTATCAAATAAGGTAGCCCCCCCACGCCCCAAAAGGGGAATCTTAGAAGTTTCCCTATTTACTGTTACATTCATTTTTAATTTCAAATTAAGTATCGAACTTTTCATTAAGCTGGCCTTGTGTGTTTGCTAGGTCTTCCGCCGCGACGGAGTTTGCAGGGGCCAGTTTTTGAAAAAATTGCGTGACGTAGAAACGCCACGCTTAAAACCAAAACTTACTGCTGCCCGCCGGGGCGGACTATGAGAAAAATTTATGCAATCACTGCTTCAGGCTTGTATTGTGTTGCCATTCCAAGCAGATCAGTGTCTTCAACTTCTTTTTTTGAATCAGCTATTTTTACAAATTGTTCATACAATTTGTCAATATCATTTCTGGTGAACTCATAACCCAATTTTCTGAAACGGTGTGCCAATGCACTCCTACCACTTCTTGCAGTCAATACAATTTTAGAACCCCCGGCACCTACATCCTCTGGTTTTATAATTTCATAACATAAGGCATCTTTCAAAAATCCATCCTGGTGAATGCCTGATGAATGTGAAAATGCATTGCTGCCAACAATGGCTTTATTTGCCTGTACCGGCATACGCATAGTATCCGCAACTGTCTGGCTTATTGGATTCAGCAATTCTGTTTTGATATTTGTATGATAACCCAGTGTATGATGTTGCTTTAGTATCATCACAACTTCTTCCAGTGAAGTGTTACCTGCTCTTTCACCCAATCCATTAATGGTACATTCAATTTGCCGGGCTCCGTTGAGCACACCTGAAATTGAATTTGCAGTTGCTAATCCAAGATCATTATGACAATGACAAGAGATGATTGCCTTGTCAATGTTTGGGACATTATTAATTAAGTATGCAATTTTTTCTCCGTATTGATGAGGTAAGCAATAGCCTGTAGTATCAGGAATATTAACCGTTGTTGCACCTGCTTTGATCACCGCTTCAATTACCCTGGCGAGATAATCATTATCAGTACGTCCTGCATCTTCAGCATAGAATTCAACGTTATCGACAAAGTTTCTTGCCCATTTTACACATTGAATAGCTCGTTCCAGGATTTCTTCTCTGGTAGAATTAAATTTTGCCCTGATATGGAGATCTGAAGTACCAATCCCGGTATGGATGCGCGGATTTCTTGCCAACTTCAATGCTTCGGCCGCCACTTCAATATCTTTTTGCACGGCACGGCTTAAACCGCAAACCTGCGCATCTTTAACGATTGCTGCAATTTGCTTTACGCTTTCAAAATCACCCGGGCTTGAAATAGGGAATCCTGCTTCTATAATATCAACGCCAAGCTCTTCCAATTGGAGGGCCAGTTCGATCTTTTCTTTTGTATTCAGTTTACACCCAGGCACCTGTTCGCCATCCCTGAGGGTGGTGTCAAAAATGTAAACCCTGTTATTTGGCATACAAACGTTTAATCAGGTGATAAAATAAACAGGCTGCTTATTTTTGTGTTGCTTGCCGGTAACCAATAAACTTACAGCCTGTTTTTTCGAAAGTATTTCTATTTATCTTCCCGGTCAAGTCAAAATTGAATGAATTTTACGCCGGGCAGGCGGGCTAAAATCTAATGAAACCCTTGCCAGCAGCGGATATTAGCTAATTAAAACTACAATGCCCAACCGTTCTGCAGATACACTTTTTCAGCTCATAAAATCGCTGGAGAAAAGCGAGAAGAGAAACTTTAAGCTATTTGTAAAAAGGAACTATTCCGGTGCCGATTTAAAATTCATCCAGCTTTTTGATGCGCTTGATGGGATGAAGGAATATGACGAGGTGAGTTTGCTAAAAAAAAATAAATCGTTAAAGAAGCAACAGCTCTCCAACATTAAGGCACACCTGTATAAGCAAATATTAGCCAGTCTGCGAATTATTCGTGATGAGCATAACATCGATATTCAATTGCATGAACAAATGGATCATGCACGGATATTGTATAATAAAGGGCTTTATCTGCAAAGTCTAAAGGTGCTTGATAAAATGAAAGAAACTGCAAGAGCCCATCACCAGTTAACTTATTTGCAGCAGGTCTTATTTTTTGAAAAAAAGATCGAAGCCTTGTTTATCACACGGAGTATGCGAAACCGGGCTGATCAATTAACGAATGAAAGTGAAGAAATAAATGAAAAACTTTCGATTGTAAACAAACTTTCAAATCTCTCACTGCAATTATATAGCTGGTATATTCAACACGGTCATGCAAGAAATAAAAAAGATTTTGAAGAGCTCCGAGAATATTTTGAGAAGTATTTACCCAAGGAGATAAAGAGAGATTCTTTTTACGAAAAGCTTTATTTATATCAATGTTACACCTGGTTTGCGTTTATAAGACAGGATTTTTTGCAATACTATCGTTATACAAAGAAATGGGTTGACCTTTTTGAAGAATATCCTATGATGCTTACCGCGGAAACAGCGATGTATATCAAAGGAATGCACAACCTGATGGGTGCACATTTTAATCTGTTAAATCATGAAAAATTAAAGGAATCTATACAAAAGTTCGAAAACTTTACTAAGCTTTAGATCATTACTGATAATGAAAATAATCGCATTCTTACCTACGTTTATCTATATACGGCAAAACTAAATCTCTGTTTTCTACAGGGAAACTTTACGAAAGGCCTAAAGCTCGTTCCCTTTCTTGAAAAGATGTTGAAGGAATATGGACTTTATCTTGATAAGCATCGTGTTCTTGTATTTTATTATAAGATCGCCAGTCTTTATTTTGGAAGTGGTGATAATGAAAAAGCAATTGACTACCTGAACAGGATAATTAATGAAAAAGCGGATCTGCGGACCGATCTTCAATGTTATTCAAGATTATTGCACCTGATCGCTCACTATGAATTAGGAAATTTTGAATTGCTTGAATATCTGATCAAGTCAGTCTACCGCTACATGGCGAAAATGCAAAACCTCAGTAAAGTAGAGGAAGAAATATTTGCATTTCTTCGTCGTTCCTTCCGCGTAGGTGCTCATGCATTGAAACCGGAGTTTGAGAAGCTACTGGAGACCCTGAAAAAGTATGAGCGGAACCCGCTCGAAACAAGAGCCTTTAGCTACCTCGATATCATTTCATGGCTCGAAAGCAAGATAAATAATGTGAATGTGCAAGATGTGATCCGGGAAAAGTATTTGATCGCGAAGAAAGCGCACCCCTTAAAAAACGAAACGTGAACAGTCAAATACATGTTGGTAACTCTTTCAAAATTATCATTTCAAATCCCTCCTGTAGCCTTACTTTTGCGCAATTTATTTTTTTCTGACTATGCCAGATAAACAACAACCCGCAATTTTACTTCTTGAGGACGGAACACTTTGCCATGGATTTGCTTTTGGTGCTATTGGCACCGCTACGGGCGAAATTTGTTTTAATACCGGGATGACCGGTTACCAGGAAGTGTTTACCGATCCGAGTTATTATGGACAAGTATTGATCATGAACTCAGTCCATATTGGCAATTATGGTGTGAAGGATGAAGATATTGAATCTGATTCAGTGAAAATTCGCGGATTGATCGGCAGAAACCTTGAAGAAACCTATTCCAGGAAGCAGGCGAAAGGTTCCCTAGATGAATATTTAAAAAAAAATAAGATCGTTTGTATTGAAGGGGTCGATACCCGTGCATTGGTATCACATGTTCGTCAGCAGGGTGCGATGAACTGCATTATTTCATCGGAAGAGCTTGATGTGGGCGAGTTAAAAAAGTTGCTCTCAAAGGTTCCCTCCATGAACGGACTTGAATTAGCCTCTCACGTAAGCACCGAGAAAGAATATGAAGTTGGAGATGCCTCTTCGCCGATTAGAATTGCCGTGATGGATTATGGCTGCAAGAAACATATTTTGGAATGTATGACTGAACGGGGCGCTTTTGTAAAAGTGTTTCCTGCAAAAACTAAATTGGCAAGATTGAAAGAGTTTAACCCCAATGGTTATTTTATTTCCAATGGCCCGGGTGATCCGGCGGCGATGGACTACGCGATCGAAAATCTGAAAGAGATATTGAAAGAAAATAAGCCAACGTTTGGAATTTGTCTGGGCCATCAGTTGCTCGCGCTAGCTAACGGCGTAGCAACCTATAAGCTTCATCACGGTCATCGCGGACTAAACCATCCTGTAAAAAATCTGTTGACAGGAAAATCTGAGATCACCACACAGAATCATGGTTTTGGTGTTGATCCCGCGTCAATAGAAAAGGCAGACCATATTGAAGTGACACATGTCAACCTGAATGATAAATCAATCGAAGGGATAAGAATAAAAGGCAAGCCTGCTTTTTCAGTCCAATACCATCCTGAAAGCACGCCCGGCCCTCACGACAGCCGCTATTTATTTGATGAGTTTATTGATCTGATAAAAAAGGGTTGATCAACGCTTTGAAATTTCTAATCCGAAGGGATTTATTCCTGCAATAAGAAAGGTATCAACAGAACTGTTGGTTTTTTGGTTACATAGCTTTGCAATTTCCGAAAGAATGCCACTGGTATACTACTCCCGTGAGAATGCTTTTTTAAATATTTGACTACATTCGTCAAATGAAGATCGCAATTATCAACGGGCCCAATTTAAACCTTCTGGGAAAAAGGGAAACCGATATTTACGGTAATAAACCATTTGATGTTTACTTTGGCGAGTTACAACACAAATACCCGCACATTCATCTTTTCTATTTTCAAAGTAATGTTGAAGGGGAGTTGATCAATGAATTGCATCGAATAGGGTTTGAATATGACGGAATCATTTTTAATCCCGGTGGTTATACGCATACATCTGTGGCAATCGGTGATGCGATAGCTGCAATTAAAACTCCTGTCATAGAAGTACATATTTCCAATGTGCATGCAAGAGAAGATTTCAGAAGGATATCACATGTATCAGGAAAATCAACCGGAAGCATTTTTGGGTTGGGATTAAAGGGGTATGAGCTGGCGTTGGAATGGTTTGTCGCCAATGAGGCAAAGTAGTAAAGCTGCTTTTTTTGATTCCGATCGTGTTCCTAACAGTTAGTAGTATGATTTATCTCAGTCGATATATACACTAACGTCATTTATCCGGATGCCTCAGACCGTAGTTTTGCATTAACATGAAGATCCCAATCGTTTATAAAACACCTGAAGAAGCCCTTTCGGTGATTCAACCAAATAACCGTGTTTATTTGCATGGAAGCGCTCAAACACCAACTTGTTTACTAAAAGCATTACCGTTTCATGCTGACCGGCTAAAGAATGTGGAACTCGTCTCCATTACAGTATATGGCGATTTGTATGTTGATAAACCTGAATACGCTGGTATTTTTCATTTCAATTCGCTTTTCGTTTCTGCAAGTGTTCGCAACGCAGTCAATCAGGGTTTAGCTGATTATGTGCCCGTGTTTTTAAGTGAGATTCCCGAGCTATTTAAGCAAAAAATTTTACCGCTCGATGTAGCTCTTATTCAAGTATCGCCACCCGATATTCATGGATATTGTTCAATGGGGGTTTCTGTTGACATAGCCCGTTCTGCCGTGAATACGGCCGAGCATATCATTGCCTTAGTGAATCCAAATGTTCCAAGAACACATGGAGATGGGTTGATACACAGTAGCCGATTTGACAGCATGGTGTATTGTGATGAGCCATTATATGAAATGAATTTTAGTACTAAAGCAACACCTGCAGATGCTAAGATTGGACAATACGTTGCTGAACTAATTGAAGATCGCAGCACGATACAAATGGGAATTGGCTCCATACCTGACGCGGTTTTAAAGGCACTCTCAGATCATAAGGATCTTGGGGTGCATACTGAAATGTGTTCTGACGGGATCATTGATCTGTTTGAAAAGGATATTATCAATAATAAGTACAAGCAGATTCATCCTAACAAAGTAGTCACCGCTTTTGCACTTGGTACGAAACGTTTATATGATTATGTAAATGATAATCCTGCTTTTCAATTTCTGGATATCGATTATGTGAATGACCCGCATGTTATTCGCCGAAATAATAAAATGGTAGCGATCAACAGCGCAATTGAAATTGATATTACGGGCCAAGTATGTGCAGATTCGATCGGTACTTATCAGTATTCAGGGGTGGGAGGCCAGATGGATTTTATCCGCGGCTCATCGTTGAGCGACGGAGGCAAACCGATCATTGCATTGCCGTCACGTACTGCAAAAGGAATCTCAAGAATTGTATCGACATTAAAGCCAGGTGCGGGAGTAGTGACAACTCGTGCACATGTGCATTATGTAGTTACCGAATACGGAGTGGCTTATTTGTTTGGCAAAAATTTACGACAAAGAGCGAAGGCCCTGATAAATATTGCTCATCCTGATGATCGTGAAGCATTGGAAAGGTCTTGCCATGAACGGTTTAAAATATTTTAACAGGCAGTAATT
>JAICGN010000172.1 GCA_025923075.1 Chitinophagaceae bacterium | reverse complement strand
GTTATATTTCTTGAACGACCATAGGAAGGCTGCGCAAAGTCTGCAGAAAAATCCCAGCGATCATTATTAATTGCCTGTGCTATGTCGTCCTGCGCCACAGTTACGGTCACTTGACTGACGCATGAACTGGCAGTAAAAAAAACAGATAGTAGAAAGCAACTTTTCAAAAGTATAAACTGTTTATTTTTTACTTGTCTCATAACATTTCTTTTAAGTTGAAGTTATTTCTTCTAAAATGATTCAACTTCAGACCTGTGATTGCATATAAAAAGCTAATCACGGTATAAAATAGTTATCGATTCAATTTCCTTATGAAAGTGCCTGTCCAGGAATCCCAGGAAAGAATGAAGGAGCTGCCAGTCATTACTTTCACCTGATTTCTGTTTTAATTCAAAAATTGAAATGTCTTTACTTGCTTTATAAAAATCAATAAAGCCTTTATAGCTTACATGTTTCCATCGATTGGGTCTTATGGGGTGCAGAGTACCCCGCTTCTTTTTTCTTAATTCAATTTCTTTTTTCCTGATCAATGAAAAAAGGTTTTCATGATCGGGCTTTGAAACCACTTGTACGATTCTCATCTTTTTTGTTTTAAATTGAGTAATCTCAGCTCTTATCTCTCTGCATTTGACTGCTTCGTTTACAAACCCAAACTTTAAATCTATCACTTCAGTTTTGATAGAATTCCAAGCATGTAAAGACACACCAATCGAAGTCACCCCTTTAGGGGGACAGGGGGTTTACCACCCAATCCCATAATCTTCTCCGTTATTAGAACTACCGCCCCAAAAGCTTCCATGCTTCCAGTCAAAATAAATGGCGTTGATGGGTCCGCTGGTCCTGTTGCCGGTTTGTACTTTATACCCCATTTTTTTCAATTCATTTCTAACGGTCTCAGGTGTGGCATTATTAACTAAAATTTCGCCGGCTCTTGGTTTGCGATCATCGGTTTTGGTTCCACCCAATGATAACCACAATTGATTTGAATTTATGTTGGCTGCTTCACATGCCTGTTGGATCGTCATTCCGAATTCAACAACATTTAAAAAGCATTGCAATAAGTTCTGGTCCTGTGTATCGCCACCCTGTACGGCAAAACTCATGAATGGCTTCCCATCTTTTATAGCAAGCGTTGGTGTCAGTGTTACTCTTGGTCTTTTACCCGGTTCAACAACGTTGAAGGGATTTATGTTTTTATCTAAAACAAAACTTTGAAACCGTTGACTCATGCCTATTCCTGTGCGACCAGCAATACAAGCCGGTAACCAACCGCCGCTGGGTGTTATCGATACCACCCAGCCATCTTTATCTGCTGCTTCAACTGATGTCGTTCCCATCCACATTCTTTCCATGTATAACTGGTCATTGAATGAAACCGTAGAATCATGTGAAGGGAGAAAATTCCGATTGCCTTCTGCTGATGAAGCCCTTTGTTTCAACAGATCGAGATAGGGATTTGTTTTCCCTTCAAAGGGATAGGGGTCGCCCGGGCCGATATTCGGATCATTCATTTCCCATTTGATCTGCGCAGCTCTTTGCTTTGCATATTCTTTGCTTAATAAACCTGTCATCGGTTCTTCAGGCGCGAAATAGGGATCACCATAATAAAAATCACGATCAGCAAATGTGAGATTCATTGTTTGATAGATCGTATGAATATATTTTGAACTGTTGTAGCCCATTGCCTTCAGATCAAAATTTTCAAGAATATTCAATGATTGCAATAACACCGGGCCTTGTGTCCATTGCTGCAGTTTATATACTTCGATACCTTTATAGTTTACATGCATCGGTTCTTCTTCTATCGGTTTCCACTTTGCTAAATCCTGTAATGTTATTAAACCACCTTGTTCCTGGCAACCACGTACAAATTCTTTAGCAATATCACCTTTGTAAAATCTATCATATGCCGCCATGATCGCATCCTTTCTTGATTTTTTTTGTTTCAATGCGTTTTGTTCGGCCTCCACCATCTTTGTCAATGTTCCCAACAGATCTTTTTGCACAAAAATTTCTCCTGCTTCGGGTGCTTCTCTTTTTTCACCGAGGTGAGGAAAGAAAACGGCTTTGCTATAAGGCCATTGTTTTAAGCGTTCTTTTCCACGTTCCATTGAATTTGCCGTTTGTGCATCTATCGGGTAGCCTGCTGCGAGATCCATTGCAGGTTTCAAAACATCTTTCAAACTCATCGTACCGTAATTGGCGAGCATAAGACATAATCCGCCAACTGTACCCGGTGTTACGGCAGCCAATGGTCCGTACTCAGGAGGAAAATCGTATCCTTTACTTTTATAATATTCGGCTGTGGCCCCTGTTGGCGCTACACCGAGTGCATTGATTGCAATTACTTTTTTTGTTTTTGGATTGTAGATCAGTGCTTGTGTTTCTCCACCCCAACTCAATACATCCCACATGGTGCAGGTAGCAGCAAGCATGGAACATGCTGCATCAACCGCATTGCCGCCTTTTTGAAAAGTAATGGCACCTGCCGTTGCGGCTAATGGTTTACCCGTTATCGCCATCCAGTTTTTGCCATGCAGTGGTGGTTTTTGTGTTGCTTGAGAGAAAGTAAGCAGCGAGTAGTGAATGGCAAGTATGAAGAAAAGAAAACGTTTCATGTGATTGTAGTTTTGGACAATAAAGTTAAGCTAAACAAATTCAAAAATATTTTTATGAAATTGACAATTGTAATCTTTATTTTACAAATCTTTTATTTTTGATCAAAGCGATTGCATGCCATCATTACCACTGGAACAATTTTTAAAATGGGAAAAAGAAAATCCGGACAGGATATTTCTTCGCCAACCAATCAATGGAGTTTGGACGACATGGACCTGGGCGCAGGCCGGCGATGAAGCGAGAAGAATTGCGCAAGGGCTCCGTTCCTTGGGGCTGAAGGAAAAAGATCATATTGCCCTGCTTTCAAAAAACTGTGCGCAATGGATCATTGCTGATCTTGCCATTATGATGGCCGGCTTTATTTCAATTCCGATTTATCCAACATTATCGGCTGCAGCAATTGAGCCAATCCTGATCCACAGCGAGGCCAAGGCGATCATTGTTGGTAAACTGGACGATTATCCATTACAGGCTAATGGGATCCCACTATCAGTGATTCGCATCAGCATCGATACGTATGGTATAAAAGAGCAATACACTGTTGAAAAAATGATCGCAGGTAATCAACCGCTGCAAGCATTTTATACATGGAGTAAAGATGAAGTATTAACTATCATATATACTTCCGGTACAACAGGGAAAAGTAAGGGAGTGATGCATTGTGCAGGCGCATTTAGTGCAACACTCGCCGCCGCCGTTCCGCAATTAGAATTACCACGTCAACCGGAAATGATTTCTTACTTACCATTGAGTCATATTGCAGAAAGAGTAGGCGTTGAGATGAATGCATTATATACTTGCGGTGCGATCTCGTTTGCAGAGTCCTTGGAAACCTTTGCGAAAAACCTCGCTGAAATTCAACCGCAAATATTTTTTGCAGTGCCACGTATCTGGGGCAAAATGAGAGAAGGAATTCTTTCGAAGCTAACACAACAAAAACTTGATATCATACTTTCGATACCTTTTATTAATTCGTTTTTCAAAAAAAGTTTAAAGAAAAAGCTTGGCTTCTCAAGAGTTTCACATTTCTATAGCGCTGCTGCTCCCATTTCAATAGAGCTACAGCATTGGTATGAAAAGCTTGGTATTATTATTTACCAGGGTTATGGGATGACAGAAGATTGTGTGTACTCACATTTCTGCGGACCGAAGGCAAACAAATTTGGAACCGTAGGAAAAGCATTACCCGGCTTGCAGGTAAGAATTGCTGATGATGGCGAAATAAGAGTAAAAGGTGAAGGAAACATGAAGGGTTATTACAAAGAACAGCAAATGACTTCAGAAGCTTTTGACGAAGAAAATTATTTAAAGACCGGCGATATGGGCGAATATGACAGCGAAGGTTTTTTGAAAATTACTGGTCGTGTAAAAGATCAGTTTAAAACAGATAAAGGAAAATATATTTCTCCCGCACCGATTGAAGTAAAGTTGCTTTCAAACACTGATATCGAACATGTCTGTATTGTTGGGACCGGTGTGCCACAACCAATCGCCCTTGTTTGTCTATCGGAGACAGGCAAAAAGAAATCAAAAGAAGATTTGATACAAAGTCTTGCGGGAAGCATCGGTTCAATTAATCCTTCGCTTGAGAAATATGAAAAAATCGAGAAAGCAGTGATCATGAAAGAAATCTGGACAATCGCGAATAATATGATCACACCTTCTTTGAAAGTAAAAAGAAATGAAATTGAGAAAATTCATTTGCCTAGGTACCCCGCATGGTATCAAAAAGCAGGGACTGTTGTTTGGGAATAGTTACTCACGCTGTTCTCTTAGTTTTTCTTCTTCTTTGGTATCAAAATCAAGTTGCGGCAAAAACATAAAGCTTACGGGAGTTAATGCATAAATGGCAATCGAAATATAGTTATTGATAAGCCCTGCGGCAATAGCAATTACAAACAAGACCGGACCGGATATTACTTGCCTGTACACTCTCTTTCTGGATGTAATTGTTACTGCCGGTAAAAAAAGGTTTGTCTTAAATGCAAGATGATGGTACATCATTACCGCAACCAGTGATGCAAAAAAAAGCACCAGGCCGTAACAGGCAGTTGCTATAAATGAATCAGGATTGTCGCGAATGAACGCGGTGGTAAAAGGAATGAGGCTGATAAACAACAGAAAAAAAATATTGAGATACGTTGTCTTTGTATCATAGCGGACGAGCACTTTGTTGATCGCATCATGATTAGTCCAAAAAACAAGGATATTTAAAAAGCTAAATCCAAATGCGATCAGCGAAGGAATAACTTCTTTGAACTCATGCCACTGTTCTGCAAGGCTAATTCCCGGTTTTATATGAGGTATTTCGATCTCAATGACAAGTAATGTGCAGGCAATCGCAAAAACTCCGTCCGATAACGCTTCAAGTCTTTTGGAGGCACCGGGCAGGAAGGTGTGGGGATGGTGGGACATATAAGTGTTGGTTTTGGTCTTTAAAAATGCATATTTTTTTGACTTGGAAAAAGCTTATTTGTCGGGACAAATCGGCCCGATTTTCCGAAGGTTCATTTTAAATGAAGCGTCTAAACTCTAGAATTCAAATTGTATGATGAAAATCAGTCTATTAGCTACGGTTTTATTAAGTTTTTCTCTGATTTCTTTTGCACAGGCTCCCGTTCTAAGCGGTACCCTTCGTGATGCAGAAAATAAGCAACCTCTTTCCGGCGCGACTGTTAAACTGGTGCGTGGTAATGATTCGCTGACCGTAGTATCCGATAAAGCCGGCGCTTTTGAGTTTAAAGATATTATTGATACCGGCAGCTATAATCTTGTAATTAGTTATTTGGGATATGAACTAACCAGAAGAGAGATTGTGTGGGACAATGTATCTAAAAAGCTTGATGATATCCTGATAAATAAAGAAGCAAAGACACTTGGCGGCGTTACTGTGGTAAGTACACCCGCTGTAGCAAGGCAAAAAGCGGATACAACGGAAATAAGTGCAAGTCAATTAAAGGTGAATCCTGATGCAAACTCGGAGGACCTGATCAAGAAAGCGCCCGGTATTACGGTAGAAAATGGGCAAGTGAAGGTTGGCGGTGAACAGGTAAGAAAAGTAACCGTTGACGGAAGGGACTTCTTTGGTGACGATGCTTCCGCAACGCTTCGGAATTTACCAGCAGAAATAGTTGACAAGATACAGGTGTTTGATCGCCTTAGCGACCAGGCCCAATTTACGGGTGTTGATGATGGCAGCGCTGCGAAGTCAATTAATATTGTTACAAAGCCAAATATGCGAAACGGTAATTTCGGAAGATTCTTCGCAGGGTACGGCACGGACAATCATTATCTCGCGGGTGGAAATATGAGTTATTTTAAAAACGACTCAAGGATATCAATAGTAGCCTTGGCCAATGACGTGAACCAGCAGAATTTTACAGAGATAGATCTTTTAGGTGCAACCGGGAATGCAGGCGGTGGTGGTGGAGGATTCAGAGGTCAGGGCGGTGGAAGGCCCGGCGGCGGCGGTTTCGGTGGTGGCTTCGGTGGCGACAGGGGTTTCCTTGTTGGTCAGCAGCCAGGTGTAAGCCAGACAAATTCAATTGGTCTAAACTATAATGATAAATGGGGCAAAGGACTTGATGTAAGCGGTAGTTATTTTTACAACCGGAGAAATACGGTAAACAACGAGTCAATAACAAGGCAATATTTTCTCAGTGGGGATTCCAGCCAGTTTTATGATCAGCAGACGTTGTCGGATAATACAAACTATAATCATCGTGCTAACTTCCGATTCGATTGGGAAATAGATTCTTTCAATTCAATCTTAATTACACCCTCTGTTAATATTCAGAAATATGATAACACCAGTGTTGTTTCCGGATTAAATTATTATACAGAATCCGATCAGATAAGCCGAACGCTTAACAGTACATCAGCTGAACGATTAGCCTATAATTTTAACAACAATATTCTTTATCGTCATTCGTTCAGAAAAAGAGGCAGGACATTTTCTATAAACTTTAATACAGGGTTGAATAATCAAAATGCAGATATTTATACGGATGCGTTAAGCCTCTATTATAAAGGCAATACAAATCTCAGCGATACTACGCAACAGTTCAATGACCAAATAACAAAAGGCTACCAGCTGTCAACCAGTTTGAACTACACCGAGCCTGTTGGTAAAAAAGGCGCAATACTTGAATTCAGGTACAACCCTTCTTTTACTTCCAATAGCTCAGATAAGGAGACTTACTTCTTTGAAAATAATTCAGGAAAATATTCAGTGTTTGATACAAGTTTGTCAAACGTTTTCGATAATACGTACCTGACACAGCGTGGCGGCATTACTTATCGCAAAGGGGAACGTAACAAGCAGATCTCTTTTGGTTTGGAAGTGCAATCAGCGACGCTTGAAAGCGAGCAGCAATTTCCCTATGTAGTTAATGTAAAAAGAACGTTTTCAAATTTTTTGCCGAACGCACGAATCAATTTGCCTTTGTCAAAAAAAGAGAACATCAGGATTTTTTACAGGGCAAATACAAATCCTCCATCTGTGAATCAATTGCAGGATGTTATTAATAATACAAATCCTTTGTTGATATCAACAGGTAACCCTGATCTTGATCAGTCTTACGGACATAGACTTGGTGGCCGTTATCAATACACAAATGCCGCAAAAGGGAATAGCATTTTTGTCAACTTTTTCGGGTCGATGACCAACGACTATGTTGCGACTGCGACTTATATAGCAAGTGCTGATTCTGTACTCACACCTTCCGTCATCCTATATAAGGGCTCACAGTTAACCAAGCCGGTAAATCTCGACGGCCAACGAAACTTAAATGTATTTGTTACTTATGCACAGCCATTAAAATTCATCAAAACAAATATTAACCTGAATGCAGGGTTTGTTATGAACAGAACTCCGGGACTTATTAACGATGTGGAAGGCGTTACCCGTTCTCACAATTACAACGCGGGTGTCGTGCTCGCAAGTAATATCAGCCAGTATGTTGATTACACCATTTCTTATAACGGGGTTTTCAGCAATGCCAAGAGTAGTTTACAATCGCAGGCAGATAATAAATATTTTTCTCATTCAACTTCAGCACGGCTTAATTTATTAAGTAAAAAGGGCTGGCTGTTCAATACCGATATTACGAATCAGCTTTATTCAGGGTTGAGTGATGGATTTAATCAAAGCTATTGGTTGTGGAATATG
>JAICGN010000171.1 GCA_025923075.1 Chitinophagaceae bacterium | reverse complement strand
CAGACCCGATACCTATCGGGTTGCTGAAGTACACGCGTGCGACGCAACAGGCGATGATAGTAGTATTGCAGTTCAGGAAATAAAAATGAATATTCCAATAATCATCATTTCCAAACATCAAATGAATGATCAAATCTAAGTTCCCCTTCCTTCGGCAAGCTCAGGACGGGACAGGGGTTTACTTTCTGCTGTAATTCGGTGCTTCTCTTGTTACTTCCACATCATGAGGATGACTTTCTTTCATTCCTGCGTTTGTGATCTTGATGAATGTTGCCTTCTTCAGGTCAGCAAGACTGCCTGCACCGCAGTAACCCATCCCTGCACGGAGTCCGCCCGTGAATTGATACACGATCTCTTTCAGGGTGCCCTTGTATGCCACACGACCTTCAATACCTTCCGGAACAAATTTCTTTACATCATCTTCCACATCCTGGAAATAACGATCGCTGCTGCCCGTGCTCATTGCGCCAAGCGAACCCATGCCACGATACTCTTTGAATTTTCTTCCTTCATAAATGATAGTTTCGCCGGGACTTTCTTCCGTACCCGCAAATACGCTTCCCATCATTACACAATCAGCACCAGCCGCACGCGCTTTTACCATATCGCCGGTATAGCGGATGCCACCATCAGCGATAAGAGGAATGTTTTTTTGTTTGAGTTCACTGTATGCTTCCATCACTGCCGTCAGCTGCGGTACACCTGCACCGGCAACAATACGGGTAGTACAAATTGATCCGGGACCAATACCAACTTTCACCGCATCAGCGCCGGCTTCTGCCACCGCCCTGGCACCGGCAGCAGTTCCCACGTTGCCGGCAATTACATTTAACTTCTTAAAATTCTTTTTTACATCTTTCAAAGCACTGATGACTCCTTTACTGTGACCATGTGCACTGTCAAGACAAATGACATCTACGCCGACATTTTGCAAGGCAGCTACCCGGTCAAGCATATCTCTTGTAATACCGATGCCAGCACCAACAAGCAATCTTCCAAAAGAATCTTTAACGGCATTGGGATGACTTTTCAATTTTAAAATATCACTGTAAGTAAAAAGTCCTCTTAAATTTCCCTGCCTGTCAACGATTGGGAGTTTTTCAACCTTGGTTTTTTTAAAAAGTTGTTCTGCTTTTTTAAGATCCGTTCCTTCAGGTGCTGTATAAAGATTTTCTTTCGTCATCACTTCACTCACTTTTCTCTTTGGATCATCTTCAAACCGAAGATCACGATTGGTAAGAATGCCAACAAGTTTACCGGATTTATCAACAATAGGGATACCGCCAATTTTATTTTCCCGCATCAACTTTAACGCATCACCAATCGTCGCATTGGCGGGTAACGTAACAGGGTCAAGGATCAAGCCGCTTTCACTTCTTTTTACTTTACGCACTTGAGCTGCCTGTTCTTCTATGTTCATGTTTTTGTGAAGTATGCCAAGACCACCTTCTCTGGCTAAGGCGATTGCAAGATTTGCTTCAGTTACCGTATCCATTGCGGCGGAAAGCATAGGGATATTTAATGTAATATCTTTTGTAAGCCGGGTTTTGATGCTGACATCTCTTGGCAGCACCTGGCTGTAGCCTGGCAATAAAAGAACGTCATCAAAAGTGAGTCCTTCGCCGAAAAATTTTTGAGATTGATTGTCTGTGGAGGGAATAATTCTTGTTGCCATGTGCAAAGATAGGGGAGAAACCCCAACCCCAAGGGGCTTAAGAATTTCCGAATTTTTGGAATCGACTTCTATTGTGTCGCTCACTTTTACTGTAAAAATTCTATTCAGCCTTTTCATTTCACGCAAGGCGCAGAGATTATCAGGTTTTGTTATTTGCCCCTTGCTGCTTAGCTTCTTTGCGTGAGATATTGCAAGGGGAAAAAATAGAGTGCCGAAAACTAAAATCTAACGAATTAAAGTAACTGTACCTTTCTTAAATACAGCCTGTTTCGTATCCCGATGCGTATAGCTAAGCATCCAGACAAATACGCCGGGTTGCTGAGGGGTTCCTTTTATTTTTCCATCCCATCTGTCTTTCCAATTTTTTGAATGAAAAACCAACTGTCCCCACCTGTTGAACACCTTGAAGTCATAATTTTCTGCTTTCAATGCATTATGGGGGCCAAACCGATCATTTAGCCCATCATTATTAGGCGTAAAAGCAGTTGGAATATCAATATTACAATGGTCAAATACGGTAACAGTTTTAGTCGCGATATCACTACAGCCAAGCGCAAGATTAGTAACTACAAGTTTTACAGAATAATTTATTTCCCTGCCAGTTGTTGGGAAAAGAAATGGCGGTGGATCTTTTATTGTACTGCTTCCAACGGAACCATAACTCCATAGCCATGTATCAATAGCGCCGGTACTTGTATTGGTAACGGCAAGTTTATCTTCCGGGCAGGTAAAATCTTCCATGTCGAAAGAGGCTTCTACTTCATTATCTAAAGTAATTACTTCGGATGTTGAATCTGTACAAAGTCCGTTACTTACCACCAGTTGCACATTATTAACACTTGACGCGGAAGCGATCAGTGATGTTGTTTGAGTAGTAACGGGTGGCAAATTGTTGAGATTCCATTTCCAATAATTTACATCATGCGCGCCGTCATGTGAAAAGAACAAAGTGTCTTTTAAGCAGCCATATTGAATTTGATATTGAAAAGCCGCAGAGACCGTATCGGCTGTGATAAATGAAAGGGTTTGTATTGGTGTTTCCTGTCCGCATTCATCGATCACGACATTGCCATCGTTTCCTGCTTTTAAGGAAAGAACATAGGTCCCTTTGCTATAAACCGGGGAAGCGAATTTTACAATGACGTAATCTGTTTTGCCGTCAATACAATTACCTGATGCACTGGCTACATTAACTGGCACAGGTCCAGTTACAGAAAAATCAGTTCCATCAGAGGATATAGAGGCACAATTTATTTTTTTTGGAAAATATATTTTTATTGCGCCAGGCGCACAACCCAGTTTGCCAACGCTATCTGCAAAGATCGGTTGCGGTTTGTTGTAGGTGAATGAAACGAGTTCACCTTGAGGAATAACATTATCACAATTATCACGCAGCGTATTGCCATCGCTGCCGTTATTAATAATAAGACTATAGTTGCCGTTGCTGAGTGGTGCAGAAAGCGTTAATGTTATTTCGTCAAAATCAAAACCAAAGGTGCAGGAATCAGTTACCGCAGCGATCACGGTTGCCGCCGCAGGCGACAAGCTGAATTCAGTACCACTACCCGTAATGCTGGTGCATTTTACTTTTTTATTCAGCTTCACGGTGATCTTTGTTCCGTCACAATCAGCCTTTGCATTACCCAAATGAGGAATATTCGGATCGGTAATAACAGCAGTACCGCCACCAAATGACAGATCATATCCGCTCTGTCCACTTGTAAAATGACTTACCATTAATATGTATTCATGACCGGCAATAAGATTTGGCATTGCAGCAAATGTGGGTAAATTTAAGGTCGGATCTGAACCGCATTGTATGAAATTAACGCCTGTTGCCGATGCCCCGGTTGGGCCATAAGTTCCCGCCCAGTTAGCCGTAACTACCAGAGTATTGTCTGTAAAAATATCATCTGGATTATGTCCTGTTATATCCCATAGTTGCCAGTCATAATCTTCGTTTGCTGCCAAAG
Organism: Chitinophagaceae bacterium; assembly: GCA_025923075.1. Classification (GTDB taxonomy): domain Bacteria; phylum Bacteroidota; class Bacteroidia; order Chitinophagales; family Chitinophagaceae; genus VBAS01. The sequence goes on along the minus strand of JAICGN010000171.1, from coordinate 4,156 downwards.
GAACAATTAGAAATCCCAAAGTGCCGGATGCATAACAAGTGAATTTATAGAAGTATGGATTTTTGTTCTGATAACTTGCTCCTCCTCCCCCGGTGGAACAGCCGGGAACAAATATGTTGACAGTAGCGCAAATGGGAACAGAAGTTTGATGAAAAACAGTAGTACCACATACCGGAAATGCGGTAGAAGGGGTTTGCCCCAGATTAGTGCAGACCTGGCCGAAATTGACTTTTACCTGCAGAACCAATGACAATAAAACAACAAGATATTTTGACAGCAGTTTTGACGGCATAAATATGGATAAGTGATTCGTTTACTGCACTTCAGACAATCACAATGGCTAAAACGTTGCCTCACTCATCAATCAGGATAAACGATATATTTTTCCCGGTAAAGATATTATTACGTTCTGTAATTCTAAGTTAAGAATCGCTACAGCAATTGAACTGCTGCTTAAGCCGCTTCTGATATTCAGCTCATCAATATGAACTGTTTCCTTTTCATTCAGCAGATCGATAATTGTTTTTTCATCTTTCGATAACTCGATAAATATTTCTTTTTGACTTTTGACTTTTGTTTTTTGTCTTTTTTCTTCCCATCCCATTACTTCAATCAATTCTTCGGCATTGGTAAGTAACATTGCCTTATTATTCCGGATCAAAGAATTACAACCTGCACTTTTATGATCCGTTATTTTTCCAGGCAATGCAAACACATCTTTATTATAACCATTCGCCAATTCGGCAGTTATCATGCTTCCACCTTTTTCACCGGTTTCAATTACAACCGTTGCATCACTCATGCCTGCTACTATTCTATTACGTGTCGGAAAATTATGTTTGTCCGGTGTGGTGCCGCTGCGAAATTCAGTAAGCAACCCTCCGCCATGTTTCAACATATCTTTTGCAAAACCGGAATGATCAGGCGGATAAATTTGATCAAGCCCATGACCTAAAACGCCGACGGTTGCCAGCTCATTTCTTAAAGCTGCCTTATGCGCAATTGCATCAATGCCAAATGCCATTCCACTAACAACAAGGATATTTTGAGATGAAAGGTCTTTGATCAGTTTTTCAGTTTGCTGTTTGCCGTATTCGGTATGATTTCTTGTACCGACGATCGCAATCACCTTTGAGGTATTCAGGTCTGCATCACCTTTAAAAAAAAGCAGCGTAGGAGAGTCATAGCAGTTTAAGAGACGTTGCGGATAGTTTTTATCAGTAAGAAAAAGAGGTTTGATCTTATATTTTTCAATAAACTTTAGTTCTTCTTCCGCTTTTGAAAAACTAGTAAATGTTTTAATTGACCTTGCTCTGATTTCCCCAATCCCTTCAATTTTTTCAAGCAATTGTTGTCTTGCCTTAAAAATTTTTTCTGCCGAACCAAACTGTTGTGCAAGAATTTTTGCATGTACACAACCGATGTTGGGAACTTCTGTTAAAGCAAGTTGGTAAATTAGTTCGGAGTTCATAGTTCAGAGTTCGGAGTCAATGTACTCAAATATAACGCGAACTACTGAATCCGAATTATCACCGCTTGACTCCCGACTCTGAACTATTGACTAATTACTTTGATCTCAGTTCTGCGATTCAATGCCCTTCCTTCTTCTGTTTTGTTATCTGCAATTGGCCGTGTTTCTCCAAATCCTTTTGCCGTCAATCTTTGAGCAGTAATTTTTCTTGAAACAAGGAAATTAACAACAGCTTTTGCCCTGTTGTTTGATAGTGTAAGATTGTCGGCTGGCTTTCCGACGTTATCAGTATGTCCGCCGATTTGAATTTTTACTGTGGGATTATCATTTAGCAGTTGAACAAGTTTATCCAACTCGGCTTCCGATACAGATTTCAGATCAAATTTATTGACATCAAAAAAAACATTCTTTAATATAATTGATGCATTTGCTTCTATGGGCTGCAGGGGAATATTTTTTTCGTAGGTAGAATCAGAAGAACGATCGCTTAGGAAAAAATTGTCTGAGAAAAACAAATATCCTTTTCTATTTACATTAAATGCATAATCCTTTCCTACAGGAAGTGTAATGAGATAATTTCCTCTTTCATCTGTCTGCACTTTTGAAATAAGTTGTTTTGTATTCAGATCGATTAGCTCAACGGCGGATGGCAGACCCCTGGTTGTTTTTTTATCAAACACTTGTCCTTTTACCCATAGGGTTTTATTGGGCCGGATATTCTCAGGCAATTCAAAACTATAAATATCTAAACCTCCTTTGCTGTCACTGCGATCACTCGCATAATATGCGGTTTTTGCATCGGCAGCAATAAATAATGTGCCTTCTTTATAGATCGTGTTGATCGGATAGCCGAGATTTTCCGGCACACTCCAATCGCCCTTCGGACCTTTCCGTGCATAAAAGAGATCATCCTCTCCATAACCGAGCAAACCATTCGATGTAAAAAACAATGTTTGATTATCGGCATGAATAAACGGACAGGATTCGTCGCCGCTTGTATTTATTTGAGGCCCGAGGTTTTCAGGTGATGTCCACTGACCGTTTGGCTGCAAATGAGAAACATAAATATCACTGCCGCCAAGACCACCGGGTCTCCTGCTGGCAAAATAAAGATCTCTTTTATCGGGTGAAAGACAGGGTTGTGATTCCCATTGATCAGTATTTATTTTGCCACCAAGATTAATGCCTTCACTCCAACCATTCTGCGTGAGATAGGAGATATAAATATCACAACTGCCCCAACCATCCTTACGGTTACATGCCGTAAAAACAAGCATTTCGCCATCCTGTGATATCATTTGAGCCCCTTCATTCTGATCGGTATTTACATTTCCGCCAAGTGGCGCTGCTTTTACCCACTCTTTGCCATCCCATTTCGCAGAAAAGAAGTCTTCATCGTAGCCCCGAATTCTTCTTGTGAAGAAAAATTCTTTTCCATCGATTGTAAGACAGGGCAAGTACTCCGATTCCGCGCTGTTAATTCGGTCTCCGGCATTCTTCGGTGCAAACTCGTAATTCCGCCCCGCATTCTTTTTTTCAAAAGCAACGGCAAATTCAAAACAACGTTTACGAAATTCTCCGGCTTTGCGACTTGCTTCACCTAATTTAGGGTTGGATAAATAATCATTGATCACTTGCAAAGCCCTGTTGAAATTTCCCATACCGGCCAGGTTGATCGCGAGGGTCAACTTAAATACTTTTGTTGCGTTAGAATCTTTTCTCAATGCCTTATCGTAATATTCGACTGCGAGATTACTTTTTTTGGTTTGGCCGTAAACACCGGCAAGTGATAAGTAGGCATCTACATAATTAGAATCGAGATAAATAGCCTGGAGAAAATAACTGATAGCGTCATCAAACCTGTTTTCTGTTGCTTTTGCCAGCCCTTCATTATACATTTTTACAGCCCGGGGATTTACTTTAGATAAGTCAGATACTTGCGCAGAAGAACTGCCAATAAACAATTCACAAAAAGTAAAGAGAGCGATATAAAATAAAGTTTTCATTGATATACCTGGATTTCTATAACGAATCTAATGCATTTTTATTCCGGTAAAGAAGAAAATTTTAAGCAGTTGGTTGCTTAGGGAACATTAACATATTTATGTATTTGCAAGCTTAACTCCCATTTAGGATTGGCTTTAATATAGTCAATGATCAGCGGTGTTATTTCAGCGGCCTTATCCCACTCAGGCTGCAAATAAAGTTTGCATTTCGGTGAAACCATGGCGGCATATTTTTCTGCCCAGTCAAAATCAGATCTGTTAAAAACAACTATTTTCAATTCATTTGCCAACGGAATGATCCCGGGCAATGGCGCTTTAAATTTTTTTGGTGATAAACAAATCCAATCCCATGATCCGCTCAATGGATATGCGCCGGATGTTTCGATATGTGTTTTTAAACCGGATTGCTGGAGTTCTTTTGTTAATTCATCAAGATTATGCATTAATGGCTCACCACCTGTGATCACTACTATTTCTGCAGGCGTCTCTTTAGTTTTCAATTTTAGATTTTCAATTTTCAATTTTGGATGTTTACTGGCATCCCAACTATCTTTTACATCACACCAAACACATCCGACATCACAACCCCCTAATCTGATAAAATATGCGGCTTTACCTTGGTGAAAACCTTCACCCTGTAAGGTGTAAAAATGCTCCATCACCGGAAGTGACGTGATTT
>JAICGN010000170.1 GCA_025923075.1 Chitinophagaceae bacterium | reverse complement strand
CCTGAATCTCTGATCGGTAAAGTGATCATCAACCTTGGTCGCCAATCTTTGAAAATAACCGGTATTTTTCGGGACGTTCCGGCGAATTCTCATCTGCAATTTGACCTGCTCTGTTCTTACAGTTCATTATCATGGATAACGGCTGACAACGAATTTACGTATCCGGGAATGCAGAATTATATACAATTAAAGGAGGGTACAAATTACAAAGTACTTGAAGCAAAGTTTTCAGCCTTCAGCCAGAAATATTTTCAGGGAAATAAAATCTCCGGCAGTGTTGAAAAATTTTATCTGCAGCCACTTTCAAAGGCACATCTTTATTCTGATTTCGAAGATGAGATTGGTAAAACGGGAAGTGCACTCGCAGTCTGGGGCTTACTCATAATTGCTGTACTGATCATTTTCATTGCATGGATCAATTATATTAACCTGGCTACTGCAAAATCATTAGAACGGGCCAAAGAGGTCGGTATCAGGAAAGTTGCAGGAGCAAATAGGCAACAATTGATCGGGCAATTTCTTTCCGAATCTGTTTTCATCAATATTGTGGCGTTACTAATCGCTTTGTTCCTTGTAAATCTGGTCCAGAACGGATTTAATAAATTAGTTCAACACCAGCTTTCATTATCTTATTTGTTTGAAAAGGGATTGAATGGTTACACCATCATTTTATCATTGTTTGCATTTATTGTGGCTGGCATTTTTCTCTCAGGTTTCTATCCCTCTTTTGTATTTTCTTCTTTTAAGCCCATCCTGGTCCTAAATGGAAAATATTCAAGATCAAACAGAGGAATTTTATTACGCAAGGTTCTTGTCATTGCGCAATTTACAGTAACCGTTGCACTGATCATTGGTTCGTTTGTTGTATACCGGCAAATAAAATTTGTAAATGAACAGAACCTAGGAATGAACATTTCGCAAATGCTCATTGTAAAGGGACCAGTGCTCACGCAATGGGATACCACATTTTTGCGAAAGGAAAACGGCTTTACCAATGAAATAATGCAAATACCGGGAGTTTTAGGTGCATCGTATTCACAGAATTTGCCTGGAGAGGAACTATGGACAAATCGTGATGTGAAAAGACCTGATGCTCCTGCTGAAACACATTTCACAGTTCAACATAATGGTGTCGGCCCGGGTTTCATTGATCTCTACCAAATGAAATTAATTGCGGGAAGAGAATTTACTGCCACAGATTATTACAACGATTGGAATAAGCTGCATAGCATTATCCTTAACGAAACAGTAGTGAAATTGCTTGGTTTTAAATCAGCAAATGATGCAGTGGGAAAACAAATTAAAAGCGAAGACAGGAATTACGATATTATTGGCGTAGTTGCGGATTTTCATCAGAGATCTCTGCATTATCCGATCGAGCCAATCATGTTTTTTCCTACCTTCAGTATGGGGCACCATTTTTCTGTAAAAGTTGATCCACATAATCTTTCATCAAAAATTGCAGTAATTAAGAAAAAATATGATTCATTTTTCCCCGGTAATTTATTCGACCACTATTTCCTGGATGAAACATTCAATGAACAGTACGGCAACGATAAGCTCTTTGGAAAAGTGTTCTCCATTTTTTCCGGCCTTGCTATTTTCATTGCGTGCCTTGGATTGCTTGGTCTTTCACTGTTTGCAACGGCACAGCGCATAAAAGAAATCGGCATACGCAAAGTGCTAGGCGCTTCTGTATCAAACATCGTGCTGATGCTTTCAAAAGATTTTATCAAACTCATTATCATAGCTTTTCTAATTGCATTGCCGGTTGCCTGGCTTGTAATGAACAACTGGCTCCAGAATTTTGCATATCGCATCGACATCAATCTATGGATATTTATTGCAGCGGGGTTTCTTGCATTATTTGTATCCATAGCAACAATAAGCTTTCAGGCATTTAAAGCAGCTATCGCAAATCCGGTAAAATCGCTAAGAACAGAATAAATAAAATTTAACTGAATAAAATAAATACAATGATCGAACTAAAAGGAATTTACAAGTGGATAAACACAGGAAATAACAGGACCTTTTTATTAAGAGATATTAATCTTTCAGTAAAAGAAGGCGAATTTATTTCTATTATGGGACCGTCTGGTTCAGGCAAAACAACGTTGCTGAACGTGATCGGTATGCTTGATGAATTCAATGAAGGTGAATATCATTTTCTTCATGAATCCGTTCATAAGCTCAAGGAAAAACAGCGGACATCTTTATATAAGCAATATATCGGGTTTGTTTTCCAGGCGTATCATCTGATTGATGAATTGACAGTTTATGAAAACATTGAAACCCCATTGATCTATCAAAATGTAAAAACATCAGAGAGAAAGGCAATGGTAGCTGATATATTGGATCGGTTTAACATCGTTGGTAAAAAGGATCTTTTTCCAACACAACTTTCCGGTGGGCAGCAACAGTTAGTGGGTATTGCAAGAGCCTTAATAGCGAAACCAAAGTTATTACTGGCTGACGAACCAACGGGAAACCTGAATTCAAAACAAGGGGAGGAGATCATGAGTTTATTTAAAGAGTTGAATAATGAAGGAGTCGCCATTATACAAGTGACCCATTCTGAGAAGAATGCATCTTACGGTTCCCGGATCATTAATCTTCTTGATGGGATGGTTAACCCCCTGTCCCCCTAAAGGGGTGACTTGGAAGGAGCATTCAATTCTTGTTGATTTAATGTCGAAAGTTGAAATGCTTAATGACAGATGTTGATTATTAAACAAAAGCCCGGCCTCCCTCTCCTGAAGGAGAGGGATAAGAGGGTGAGGTAAAATAAACGAAATGAAAAAAATAGTTTTAAGTCATTTGCTAATTATTCCTTTTTTATTTAGTTCAGCACAGGAAGGTAAACTGACATTACAGCAATGCATTGAAATAGGCATTGCTAATAATCTTGATGTGTTGCAGAGCGATCTGCAAGCGCAGGGAGATGAGGTGAGGTGGAAACAGGCCAAGCTTAACCGGCTGCCTGATCTGAATGCTTCGGCAGGTTATCAATTCAACGCAGGCCGCAGTATTGATCAGTTTACTAATTCTTATATTACCGAGAATAATCAATACTCATATTATTCCCTTGGTAGTGGAGTTACTATATTTAATGGATTTGCATTGCAAAATCTTGTAAAGCAAAACAAGTTTACGTATGAGGCTTCAAAGATGACCTTACAGCAACAAAAGGATAATCTGACGCTTAGTATAATCCTTGCTTACCTGCAGGTGCTGAACAATGAGGATCAGCTTGTACAGGCCCGCAACCAAATGGAACTGACGAAACAGCAATTTGATCGTCTTGAAATTTTGAATAAAGAGGGTGCGATCAAACCATCCGACCTTTCTGATATAAAAGGACAGTATGCCGGAGACCAGGTAAATATCATCAATGCACAAACTGCGGTTGAAACAGCAAAGATCAGTCTATACGAATTCATGAATGTACCTTATGATAAAAACGTGGCGCTGGAAAGATTGGATGTAACTTCTTTTACTGAAATGTATGCAGATACTCCTGATAAGATCTATGAAACAGCGATGCAGCAATTTGCTCAAATAAAAGCCGTGAATTATTCGACTCAAAGTGCTGAAAAAGCGGTGAAAGTGGCGAAGGGCGGTTTATTTCCGGTGCTTGATCTAAATGCTGGTGTCAGGACCAATTATTCCAATACGGCCACATCACCAATTTTTTTAAACACTACTGATGTTCAGTCATCCGATTATGTATTGTTGGGTACTACTCAATCCCCTGTTTATAAAAAGCAAAATAATTATTTGAATGAAAAAATAAGTTATTTCGATCAATTGAATAACAATCGCAATCAAGGCGTCAGCTTTGATCTGCGTATCCCAATTTTCAATTCATTTCAGCAAAGAAACAGGATCAAACTTGCAAAGATCGATCTAAAGAATAATGTACTGGTCGAAAAAACTGCAAAGACACAATTGCAAAGGGCAGTTGAGCAGGCATACATAAATATGACAGCAGCGTTTGACAGGCATAAGATCTTACTGGAGCAGGTTGATGCGCTTACAGAATCATTTCGTGCGGCAGAGATCCGTTTCAATTCTGGGGTTGGAAATTCTTATGATTATTTATTAGTAAAGAATAGCCTTGATCGTGCAACTATCAATCTTATCAATGCGAAATATGATTATGTGCTTCGTACAAAGGTTCTTGACTTTTATAAAGGAATGAAGTTGTGGTAATATCTTTTTAATGTGAGGATAATTATTTAAACTAGGAGTTTTCTGGCCGAGCCCCACAACAAATTCAAATTTATTTATGGGCGAGGCCAACACGCAATAGGCTGGCACCAAACCGATGTTGTACGGCGGCCTCTTTCCGATTACAGTGACCAAACATCTTCTTGAAAGTTTGTGCTGATGTTATAGCCACGTGCCAGGAAAGATCTCTTGAATTGTTGCGTTGTGAAGAATTGTTTGAGTTCAGAATGCACTTTGTTGATTAACTGGTCTCTTGTTAATCCCCCGTATTCTTTCTCAGGCAACTCAAACCACATGTATTGACGCGGTTGGAACACGATACGGGAGATTGGAACTCCTTCTTCAACCTCATGATTATATCCCACCAGATTTGCAAGTGAACGTGGTGGCTCCGAAAAAGCGATCATGTATTCCGAAACCGGTTCGGAACATTGTTCGTGCTCACAAATAAAATTCAGCCACTCCAGTATAGAGTTGAATGGTGTAACGACGCGTGGGCCTGGAGGTGCTGGATATTCCACTCTATACTGAAATACATCTACTTTCCTTTCTATTTCATCATTTGATTTGTCTTCCATAAAAACTGCTTCTTGAGCACGGGTTGAAAACAAATGGCGTACAACGGTCAGGGCTTTCTGCTGTGCTGATATTCCGTAATTCGTCAGCCCGAACCACGGCTGAGTAAAGTTAATGCAGTTGATGATAGGTTCTGTTGCTCGGCTTTATTCGTCCAGCCCGGACTGCAGCTGATTAGCGATATTTAGATGAGTTTATATTCTTTAGCCAGCATAACAGAAAACCAATGTTAGCGGTTCCGGCTTTTCTCGGTGAGTATTTATTTAAGATTGTCAAATGGATTTTTCAAATTGTAACATATTAAGTCAGGATTTGTCTTATCATATTCATTTGAGTTTCTAAACAAAAGTTGCTCCAACAGATTTATAGACCTCTGATTATCTCTATGAAAAATAGCTTCTATTTTTTGAACTTTAATTGTATTGAATGCATAGTCAACAACCTTTTCTGCAGCTTCCTTCATTATTCCTTGTCCTTGAAAATCTGTCAAAAGTTCATAACCGATTTCACACTTGCCATCTTCATCCGAAAAATTGAAAAGACAAATTGTCCCAACCAATAAGTTTTTGTCACCCAAAGTTATTGCCCAGTAGAGAGAATCATTTTTATTGATGTTTTCATTAATCTTGTTTATGAAGTCTCTGGCATCATCAATAGTTTTGCTTATTTGTCTGTCAAGATATTTATTTATTTCTCTGTCAGAACGCAAAATGAAAATCTCTTGCTCGTCATTACTTACAAGTTGCCTGAGAGTAAGCCTTTCGGTTGTCAAAATTGGAAAAGGCGTGAAACTTCTACTTAACATTCTATTGTATTTGGCTTGTTAGCATCTACGGTCATCATAGCCTGACCGCTAACGGCTCCACATTGGCGATGTGGTGGTATTCAATGCTCGTCCAGCTTGGAATCGAAGATGAGTAAAGTTACAAAAGCCCATTGTTTATTCTACTGCTTGGTGTTATTCGTCGGATGGAAGTGAAGCTGAGTAGCGATACACAGCCGATTGTTCTCTCGTCGCCACGCGATATTGCCAACGCAATTGTAAGCAGCCGCACAGCTAAGAACTTGAAGCAAGTTTGTGCTATCAGATTGTGACAAATGAATCTTCACTTGCTACGAGGTCTGTAAATGTCAGCTACAAGTAGCTTTATGGTCGTATTGCCAATATTTCTACCAGAGTCTGACAGAGGACCACTAATGAGTCCCATGCCTGTGGGAAAGGTAACTGTGTCCTGCCTTCCTGTTTCCCGCATATACAAGGCCAATTTACCACCTTGAAGAACATAAACCGTGTGGTCTGGATGGGTGTGCAATGCCCATGATTCTCCCGGCTTTGCCGTAAACTCATACATCTTAACGCCTAATGTATCACCCAGCTTTTTGGACATCTTTGCTCCCACCGTTAAGGGTTCCATTGCAGGGTCGTAGGCAGGCATTGAAGATGTGTCCCTTTTGGCAATTGCTTCGGATGTATCCTTATCGTTTTTTTCTGAAGTGGTTGCCGATTCATTACAGGCAATCAGAAACAAAATCGAAATCAATACAAAAACGCTGAAGCTGTTTTTAATTTGTTGCATGGTTTGATTTTTAAAAATGAAAAATTGTTTTTCTTGACAACGTTTACGTATTCTAAGGTTTACAAACTATCAAGAAAACTTTTAAGCAGCTTGTAAATAATTTTCGATAAAAGGTGTTTGTCGTTTAATTACGGCAAACATTCTATATAAGATTTTGTTTCGAACTATGTTAATGGTGCTCATCTTTGGTTTACCATTTTGAGTTCGTTTTAGATAATATTCCCTTAACTCTTTATCATATTGAATGGCAGTTTTAGCTGATAAATCTAAAAGTGTTTTCATTTGTTTGTCTGCCAGGTGACTTACCCGGGTTCGACCTTTTATGCTTGTACCGGAAGTGTGTTCAAATGGCGCAGTTCCGCAAAAGCAGGCAAATTTTCTGGCATTGGTAAATCGTGTAAAATTTCTTGTTTTGATGATTATTGCTGTAGCCAACACTTTACCTACGCCTTTAATACTTTGAAGCAAGAAATGATTTTTTTGTAACGATGGATTGCTTTTAAAAATGTCATCGATCTGTGCTTCCAGTTTTGCAATTTCTTTTTCATAGTTTTTAATCAGCCGTTGTTGTGATTGCAGAACCGGATCATTTTGCAATAAACCAATATTTCTATACTCTTTTACAGCATTCATTAAACCGACCTTTTGTTTTACCAGACGTTCCCTGGTTGCATACAGTAGCTGCAATCTTTGAAGTTCCTTGCTGTTTGGAAGCTCTGCAGAAAGTTTGTCTTTCTTTTCATAACCATATGCAGCAATCCTGCATGCATCAATTTTGTCTGATTTTCCTCTGACCAATCCCATAGAGTGTTTGATAGCTAGGGCACTCACCTTTGTAAAAAGGATTTGATGCCGGTGTAAAAATTCTTCAAAACGAAAGCTGTAAAGTCCAGTGTGCTCCATCACAATTATCAATTCAAAACTATTGACCCGTTGCTGATTGATCCATTTAAGCATTGTTTTAAACCCTTGCAGGTTGTTCTCAATCTTTAAATAAGTTTCTTTTAAGTGATAAAACAAATCAATAGTTTTTTTGGAAAGGTCTGCTCCGATAATGTGCTGAACTTTTTGCATAGCTTTGTTTTTTAAGACTTATAAAAAAGGTTGCCGAGCCTAAGACCTTTATTTAGTCTTTAAGGACTTACTATTCTAATTGGGCCTAGGCAACCGTGGACGGAGGTGGGGACTGATACGTAAAAAAGATCCATGATCTGGCCGTTGTTAAAGTTCACCCCACTTCTTTCCACAAAATATTTCAATTGATTATTAACTACTTTCACTATTTCAAAGAACTAGTTTAATCTAAAGGCCGTTGTTGGTGTTCTTCTGAGTTCTGTTTCAAATATAGTTCACTAAGCACCAACAACACGTCGAACGGAATAAGTTTAGCCTGACATAGCAGATATCATTACAGAATATCCCCACTTTTTTACCGCAACTAACCTTGAATGGAAGAAACTTCTGATTCATGATAAATACAAAAATATTGTTATTGAAAGCTT
>JAICGN010000169.1 GCA_025923075.1 Chitinophagaceae bacterium | reverse complement strand
TTGTATCAGTTCTGTTTTATTGAGTGGTTCTGTATAATATTTTGATCTTTTTAAAAACGCCTCAACCTTTATACTGTCGGAATAGTTCAATTCAATTATTTCTTTTATCGCTTTTTTCTTGTCAGGAGAATTATTGTAGTAAGCTTTACAAATGGCATAACCCATGAAATATCCCAGGTCAGCAACCGTATGTGCATTGGAACCATTATAAAGCCAGTTGGAATAAGAACCCGTAAACATTTCCAATTTAAACCGGTCCTTTAGCTCTGCTTCATGCTTTCTCCCGTAGACGATATAATTGTTCTGGAGAGGTTTACCGATCACAAGTTCAATGATAAAATCGCAGGCTCCTTCCTGTATGGATTGCCCTAACAGGTTATGTGGATTCCCTTTTTGCTGGGTGTGCACGTATTCATGAATGTTTAAGCCAACAAGATTGCCTCGACGCTGGTTCTTAAATACACCTTCAAGCCATTTGTTAGGGAATTCTGATACATCTGTCGATGCATCACCAGTCGCAATTTCTGCTCCGATCAGCACCATATCATTCATGGTGGTTCCACCAGAACGGAGCCCGCCAACTGTGAAATACATTTTGGCATTTTTAAGATCAGGATACAGTTCTTTTAATTTCTTGATAGTTTTTTCTATAACTGTGGCATATGACTTTGCTGTAAGAGTATTTGGCCTTATGGAGCGCCAGAACTTCGGATAAAGACGAATTAGTTTTACCCATAGTTCTGCAGTATAATCTCTTGCTGCCATAAAGGCTTTTAAACCTTTCGTGCCCTTATCAATGTAGAGCGATTGAATAAAATGAATTTGTTGTAAGCTGTCTTTAGTTGTTTGGATGCTGTCATAAGCTATCCAGAAGTTATCGATGTCGGAAGTAAAAACTTTTTTGGTATCCTGGGCTGTCGATGGATTTAACAGAACGAACAAAAGAGAAAATGTCGCAACTACCCTTGTCATAATTAGAAATCTTTTTGCGCGGCCATAAAACTTAGTTGTCAGAGCAATTTACATAGTTGCCGTCGATTTTTACTCGAAATGATTTATAGAGGATCGCAAGTTTAATTTTGTATATACCAAAAAATCCTTCGAATCGATCGAAGGATTTTTGCTTTCGTCCCGATAGCTATCGGGATTTGACTTTTTACTTGAAGAGGTTATCTCAAAAATAATAGCTCCCTATACTTCGGCAAATACCATTCACGGTCATCAACGAGCAATTCAATTTTGTCAACATGATAGCGTATATCATCAAAGAAAGCATCTTTTACCTGGCTCTGGTAAGCGATAGCTTTTGTTCTTGTATCGCTGATGTTATTGCATATTTTTCTTGCTTCGATCATTTTCTCTACCAGGTCGCTTGTCATATTGATATGTTCTGAAATTTTTTCCAGTATCTGTTTTTGATTGGCAAATGCGGATTCTTTCAAACCGGATTCTTTTAATCCCCGGATATTGTTTGTTAACAAGTTTTGATAACGGATCGCCGCAGGTAACACATGGCTTGTGGCCAATTCACCCATAATGCGGCTCTCAATTTGCACCTTCTTAATATATTTCTCCAATTCTATTTCATGCCTGGCTTCCAGTTCACCGTGAGTATATACGTCATTATTTTCAAAAAGATGTTTGGCCTTATCAGTTACCATTGCGTCCAATGCCAGTGGCGTGGTTTTTACATTTGGTAAACCTCTTTTTTCTGCTTCTTTTTGCCATGCTTCACTGTAACCATCCCCTTCAAACAAAACTTTCTCACTTGCAACAATGTATTGACGAAGCACATGCATGATCGCAATTTCCTTTTTATCTCCTTTTTCAATATGTGCATCTACTTCTGATTTGAATTTTCTCAGTGTTTCTGCCATGATAGTATTCAATACCGTCATTGCATTGGCGCAATTGGCTGAAGACCCCACCGCACGGAATTCAAATTTATTTCCGGTAAATGCGAATGGCGAAGTTCTGTTCCTGTCTGTGTTATCTAATAAAAGCTCCGGAATGCTTTTATGAATGTCGATCTTCAACATGCTCTCATCTGTTTCATCCATTTTTGCTGTCACTCTTTCTTTAAGTTCATTCAAAACTTTTGTCAGGTATTCACCAATAAAGACTGAAATGATAGCAGGCGGTGCTTCGTTGGCCCCGAGACGATGATCATTCGGTGCAGAAGCAATTGATGCTCTTAACACATCAGCATAATCATGAACGGCTTTAATGGTGTTTACAAAAAACGTCAGGAACATCAGGTTTGTCTTTGGCGTTTTACCCGGCGCTAACAGATTTACACCTGTGTCGGTTGCCATGCTCCAGTTATTATGCTTACCACTTCCATTAATTCCTGCGAATGGTTTTTCATGCAACAATACCCTGAGTTTGTGACGTCGTGCAACCCGATCCATCACATCCATCAGCAATGAATTGTGATCAACGCCAACACTCACCTCTTCAAAGATCGGCGCACATTCATATTGTGCAGGCGCCACTTCATTATGTCTTGTACGAAGAGGGATACCCAATTTGTATCCTTCATTTTCATAGTCACGCATAAAAGCATAAATCCTTTCCGGTATAGAACCGAAATAATGATCTTCCAGTTGCTGGCCTTTTGCCGAACTTTGTCCGTATACCGTTCTTCCGCACATTACAAGGTCGGGTCTTGCATTATATAGTCCCTCATCGATGACAAAGTATTCCTGTTCCCAGCCAAGTGTTGCTGTGACGCGGGTTACGTTTCTGTCAAAATAATTGCAAACATCCACAGCAGATTTATTCAATGCCTCAAGTGCTTTTAATAACGGCGCTTTGTAATCAAGTGATTCACCGGTATAGGAAACAAAGATGGTTGGAATGCAAAGCGTTTTTCCATTTCCGATCTCCATAATAAAAGCAGGCGAAGAGGGATCCCATGCAGTATACCCTCTTGCTTCAAAAGTTGCACGTAGCCCACCACTGGGAAACGATGACGCGTCTGGCTCCTGCTGGATCAATGCATCACCTTCGAATTGTTCGATAGGTGTGCCATCACTTTTTATTGTAAAGAATGAATCATGTTTTTCGGCGGTGGTTCCTGTTAATGGTTGAAACCAATGTGTAAAGTGTGATACGCCTTTTCCTTCAGCCCATGAGCGGATACCACTGGCGATCTGGTTTGCCATGGCACGGTCAATTTTTTGACCAGCTCTTATTGAACCGACAAGACTTTTATAAGCTTCATCACTTAAAAACTCGCGGGCAGTTTTTACTGTAAACACACTTTCTCCAAAGATTGCAGTTATCCTGGTCGGATTATCCACTGTTACTTCCTGCGAAGAAGACAAATTGTTAATAGCATTGAATCGTAATGACATGATTGTTTTTTTAAACTTTTTAAATGGTGTCAAATATAAAAGGTAAGCCCTGTTGAAAAGCTTACCTTAAAATTTGGTGAATAAATTTTTATTATATCTTTTCGAAAAGAATCATTAAGCTACTTTTTTCTTTTCTTGCTGCATCAAGTTGGCTTCGGCAATTTTCACCGTCTTAATAATGCGTGCAGCTACTTTATAAGGATCTGCAGCACTGTTGGGGCGCCGATCTTCTAACCAACCTTTCCAGCCTTTTTCTACAGTGCCGATCGGAATACGAATCGATGCGCCACGGTCGGAAATCCCAAATTTGAAATCGGTAATTGCTGCTGTTTCATGTTTACCTGTCAGACGCAAATGATTGTCTGGCCCATAAACTTCAATATGTTCTTTTACAAATGGTCTGAACCCTTCGCAAATCTGCTCGTATATCTCTTTACTTCCGCAAGTTCTTAGTAATTCATTGGAGAAATTAGCATGCATACCGCTACCATTCCAATCCAAATTACCAAGTGGCTTACAATGCCAGTTAATAGCGATACCATATTTCTCACCAATTCTCTCCAATAAATAACGGGCTACCCAAACCTGGTCACCTGCGGCCTTTGCACCCTTTGCAAAGATCTGGAACTCCCATTGGCCCGTTGCCACTTCTGCATTGATGCCTTCAACATTCAAGCCTGCTTCAAGACATGCATCAAGATGTTCTTCAACCATTGCACGACCAAAAGCATTTGTTGCGCCTACTGAACAGTAATAAGGTCCCTGAGGTCCCGGGAAACCACCTTCAGGGAATCCGATAGGTTTATTCGTTGCAGGATTCCACAAAAAATATTCTTGTTCAAACCCAAACCAAAAATCATTGTCATCGTCCTCAATAGTTGCCCTCCCATTTGATTCATGAGCGGCCCCGCCCGGGCTTAATACTTCACACATTACGAGGTAAGCATTTTTTCTTTGTGGGTCTTTCGCAATAAACACTGGTTTTAGTAAACAGTCTGAAGAACCACCAGGAGCTTGTTCAGTGGAAGAACCGTCAAAGCACCAAATAGGGCAATCTTCTAATTGGCCGCTGAAGTTTTTTTCGATTTTAGTTTTGCTTCTCAGGCTCTGAATCGGTTTATAACCATCCAACCAGATGTATTCGAGTTTTGATGACACCATAATAAATGCTTTTAATTTTTAAAATGAAGAACCAATGCAAAAAAAGGCATATTACGGAATAAAACCAACAAATTTTCAGTGCCCTATCGATTTTTTGAATAAAATGTGGAAAAATATGGCAATAAATTGACTAAAACACCCAAATAACGTAGTAATGTCTATGTTTCAGAAACATTAGAATTATTTTTAATATTATTGAAAAGAACAGAATAGATTCGGCTCCAGTCTATCAGGCTTATGACCGGGACGAATAACAAAGGCAGTATAATGCTTCGGTATCGAACGATGGCGCCTAAAAAGTTTACGGTAAATCCTATTGATAAAAGAAAAGAGAATGAAAAGAATATGCAAAACCAAATAAAGGAAATGGATCTTACACCATTAGTTCGCCAGAACAGAAATAACAGAAATAAGAGCAGCAACAAGGCGGTTTCAGTTGCTGCTGCCATCGAGAGAATATGTTTTACATCGCCAGGATGCGGACGAAGTGTTGTTGAAGCTAATGCATGCGGTGTACTTACCAAAAAGCTTCCCACTGATGGTCTTAGTTCCGGTGGATCAATTCCTGAATTTCCCTGTAACGTTTTAAATGCTTTTTGTTTTTCAACGACAGCCTGGGGGAAATCAAATGCGGGGAAAACATAACGTAATGAAAAGAAAAGCAATCCGCAGATCAAATACGTGGAAATATAAATGATCGCATTTCTTTTTTGAATCTTGTAAGAAAGTATCCATGCAACTAAGGCAGGCATCAGGATTGCCAGTAAAAAATTTCGGAATGAAACAATGATAATGAATGAAATAAAAAGCGGAAGAATTCTTGAATACCTGAAGGATTTTTCTCTTAAACCAAAATATACATGATAAATAATAAGACTTACCGCCATGAATACAAGACCATCTTTATGAATGCCGCTTGTCCAGTATGCGAAGGATGGGATGAAAAACGTGGCCAATAGCACGTGGATTTTTTTGCCGGGAAACACATCGCTAAATACGCGGTACATGGCTACGGGTCCGGTAAAGGTTATGAATGAAAAGAAAATAACATTTACATAATAATTACCAAAGCTGAAAACATTTACCGCCGAAAGGAATTTGATAAACATATTACTCTTCAGGTCATTCCACCATGAATTTTCCGCTGCAAAAAAACCTCCATATTTATGCTCGTAGCCACTGTAAAAAAGATTTGAGAAATATTCTGACGGGTTTTGAAAAAGTAATTTGTATTCTTCAACGCTTGAATAATGATATGCCCATGTGTCATACATATATGCAAACTGCCCATAATAGATACCGATCCAGCCGTAAAAAATTCCGGCCATCACCTTTAGTAGAAAAAGTATAACTAATTGAGCATTGCTAAGCCCGGATTTTTTGAAGAACCCAAGTCTTGGAAGTAACCATGCAAACAAACATAGGTATCCTGCAAATAATAAATAATACAATCAGTCTGGTTTATCTGCGCAAAATAGCTATAAAATCTGAAGTAAGATGTTGGAAAAGTGAACTGAAAGTTTATAAAAGGAATATACTGCTTCTTGGAGATGGCGTATAATCATTAGTTTTGCGCTTTCTTAAAATCTATGGAAATAACTGTAAAGACTGCCGAACAACTTCGGCTTACTGCTGAAGAATTTGAGCTTATCAAACAAAAATTGGGACGAACTCCAAACTTCAATGAACTCTGCGCTTTTAGTGGTATGTGGAGCGAGCATTGCAGTTATAAAAATTCTATAAAGTGGTTAAAGACATTGCCGCGGGAAGGTGGCCGGATGTTGGTAAAAGCGGGTGAGGAAAATGCCGGGTTGATGGATATTGGCGATGGACTTGGTGTGGTCTTTAAAATTGAGTCGCACAATCATCCTTCTGCGATAGAGCCCTTCCAGGGCGCGGCTACAGGTGTAGGTGGTATTCATCGTGATATTTTTACAATGGGTGCAAGACCAATCGCCGCATTAAACTCTTTACGGTTTGGAAATCTGGAAGAAGACAAAACACAGCATTTATTATCCGGGGTCGTGCATGGGATTGGTCACTATGGAAATTGTTTTGGAGTTCCGACCGTTGGAGGTGAAATTTATTTTGATGAATGTTATCATACCAACCCCCTGGTAAATGCAATGAGTGTTGGTATTGTAAAAGCAGGCGAAACGGTTTCTGCAACTGCAAAAGGAAAAGGTAATCCGGTAATGTTTGTAGGAAGTGCAACAGGAAAAGATGGGATTGGCGGAGCGTCCTTTGCATCTGCAGATATTACAGCAGAAAGTGCACAGGATTTGCCCGCGGTACAGGTTGGCGATCCTTTCCAGGAAAAGAAATTATTAGAAGCTTGCCTTGAAGTAATTCAAACAGGTGCCGTAGTAGGGATGCAGGATATGGGAGCGGCAGGAATAATTTGTTCCACTTCTGAGATGAGTGCAAAAGGTGAAGTGGGGATGAAAATCGATCTGGATAGAGTTCCAACCCGTCAAAAAAATATGAAAGCCTGGGAGCTCTTGCTGAGTGAGAGCCAGGAAAGGATGTTGTTGGTTGCCGAGAAAGGAAGAGAGCATGAGGTTACAAAGATTTTTGAGAAATGGGATCTTCCATGTTCGGTTATTGGCGAAGTAACTGACGATGGTATCCTCAATTTTTATATGAACAATCAATTGGAAGCTTCCATCCCTGCTTACGATCTGGTTTTAGGTGGTGGTGCTCCCCAATATGAAAGAGAATACAGCGAACCTGAATACTTCGGGAAAATAAAAAAGTTTGACCCTGATTCAATTCCTGAACCTGACGATTTGAAAGCTGTTGCTGAAAAGCTTATTGTCCTTCCTTCTATTGCATCCAAGCGCTGGATATATAATCAGTACGATAGTATGGTGTGTACAAACAATGTATCTACCAATGCACCAACCGATGCACCGGTTATCCTGGTGAAAGGGACGAAGAAAGGATTAGCCATCACCACTGATTGTAATAGCCGTTATGTTTTTGCCGATCCATATAAAGGTGCAATGATAGCAGTCAGCGAAGCGGCAAGAAATATCGTTTGCAGTGGTGGTCAGCCATTAGGTGTCACGAATTGCCTGAATTTTGGAAATCCTTATGACCCCGAAGTGTATTATCAATTTGTCCAGGCAATAAAAGGAATGGGAGACGCTTGCAGAAAATTCGAGACGCCGGTTACAGGTGGCAATGTAAGTTTCTATAATCAAAATCCGGAGGGGCCCGTCTATCCGACACCTACAATTGGAATGGTGGGGCTATTGGAAAATATAGATGAAAAAATGACATTGGATTTTAAAGAAGAAGGCGATGTCATTTATTTGTTGGGTAAACCGACAAGTGATATCAATTCATCGCAATATCTTGCGAAGATTTGTAAG
>JAICGN010000168.1 GCA_025923075.1 Chitinophagaceae bacterium | reverse complement strand
GGAGTTCGGAGTCAATGGTCTTCAAACTCGCTTGATTCCTGACTAAAGACTATCGACTCAAGACTCCCGACTGTATGATTCCACCCCCTAATACGTCGTCTCCTTCATAAAACACAGCACTTTGCCCGGGGGCAATTCCTTTTACATTTTCGTAAAAACGAATCTTCATAGATGTGTTGTTCACTGGAGACAAGGCGTGCCTTGTCTCTACCGATGCGGGAACAGGATATAAATTTGATAACGCTCCTTTGTCTTTGTAACGGATCTTGGTAACAGCTTCCATCCCTGGTGTGATCAAATCATATTTTATCAGATTCAATTTGGCTACCGTCATTTCATTTTGTTCAAGGTCTTCTTCATCACCCAACACAACAGTATTACTATCCGGATCGATCTTCGTTACAAACACAGGACGACCTAACGCAATATCCAAACCTTTACGCTGACCAATTGTATAAAAAGGATAGCCTTTGTGTTTTCCTAAAACATTTCCATTCTTATCAATAAAGTTCCCGCCATCAACCCGTTCTTCGAGGCCTGCTACATTTCTTTTTAAGAAACCACGATAATCATTATCGGGAACAAAACATATTTCATAGCTCTCGCTTTTCTTTGCCAGTTCAGGATACCCGTAATCAAAAGCCATTTGTCTGATCGCTGTTTTTCTATATGGTCCCAATGGTAATATCGTTCTGCTCAAAAGATCCTGTTGGAGTCCCCATAATACATAACTCTGATCCTTTGTTTCATCAACTGCCTTACTAACTACAAATCTTCCATTATCGTGTTGACGAATTTTTGCATAATGGCCTGTTGCGATAAAATCACAGTTCAATGCATCGGCTCTTTTTAATAAAGCTCTCCATTTAATATGTGTGTTGCAAAGCACACATGGATTGGGCGTACGACCTGCTAAATATTCTTCAACAAAATTTTCAATTACAAAGCCCCCGAACTCTTCGCGAATATCAAGAATATAATGAGCAAAGCCATGTTCAACCGCGGCTTGTCTTGCATCGTTGAATGAATCCAGGTTACAGCAACCAGTTTCTTTTTTACTGCCGCCGCTATGTGCATAGTCCCATGTTTTCATAGTGATGCCCACTACTTCATAACCCTGGTCATGAAGCATCAACGCGGTCACGGTACTGTCGATACCACCGCTCATTGCCACCAGAACTTTTCCTTTCTTACTCATGCCCGATCCCCTAAAGGGTATTATCGTTTTATAAATGATGTCTTAAAATATGCAACCAGCCTCGTTAAATACGCGGCGGGAAAAGGGGCAAATATACAATGATTTTCGCTGGCGGGGAATACGTGCGCTGCCTATACCTACGCTATCTGTCATAGGTCCTTTAAACATGATAAGTCCATACTAAGTCCATTATTTAATGGACTTGATATGGATTTCATCTTAGTTCCGTACCTTACGGGTACAAACAACCTTTCACCAAAACCCTGTTTATGGCACGGCAACATACCATCTTCGTTAGCGGTAAACTGGAGAACATCATCTTTTATAATTTTCGGGGGACACCCTGTGCCCGCACTATGCCGGTACGTGTGCGACAAACAAAAGCAACTAAGAACAGCGCCGCGCTGTTTGGCCTGGCTGCGCGAACAGGCCGCCTCATAAGAGAAGGACTTTCCGTTCTTTCTCATGACCTGGCCGATCCGACAGTTATGCAGCGGTTAAATTCGGCTCTGATTAAATGCCTGAAGGCAGATGGTATTCCAAAGAACCAGCCTCTTGAGAATCTTTCATTTTTGACAGGATTTGTCTTCCACAATGACACCACGTTTTATTCGAGGTTCAAAAAAAAATTGCAATTGGCACTAAAACACCAGGAAGTTGTGGTCACGATTCCAAAACTTAACCCGGTGAAGGATATTTCGGCTCCAGCTCATACAAAAACCGTTATACTGAAGCTGGGCGCTGTGGCTTGCAGCCTGGATAAAACTTCAAGTGCAAACCAAATTCACCGGGAGTTCACAATACCCTATATCGATATCAATAGGCCTCTTCAAACCGCCGAACTTCCTCTCCCGGTAACGAAAAATCAATTAGTAGTTGTAGCGGCTGCCTTGCGGTATATCAAGGGAACAAACGTACAGGCAGATGAAAAGCGATGGATGCCCATTGAAGTGGTAGGTACGTACTGGAGCGGAACTTGAATGATCCTCTTCCTACTCAGTATTGAATTTACTGCGCCTGTGAATTATTTTGTTGGTTGTTTTCCGAAAAATCTCTTTAGTAAGAATAGCCCGACTGCAAAGCCAATGATGAAAAGTATAAAAGTATTCATGGTCTGAAACAATTAATTTGGCAAATGTAAAAATTAATTGGCTTTTGTCATTGTCCTCATGGTTTTGGCTATTATGATCCCGGGTTTAACTATTGTTGGTTCCTTTTAATAGATTATCATTCGTTGCAAATTTATCCTCCCATTTTTATCGGATATGGTGATTTAACATGTTCTGAGGAAGAACCTACCAAACTACCAAGATTCTTTTGCTCGTCAACGCCGCCGCCTGGCTGGTCTCTTAACAATACCGACTGTAATGATGAGGATAAGACAATCTATCCCGGCGCACCTGAGTTATTTGATGATAAGGACAACGACTGTGACGGCCAAATTGAAACCTGTGTGCCTGTAAGTTTCACAACAACTTCGTTGCAACCATTACAAACAACTGGTTGCGGTACGGGTGATATTGCCTCAATTACTTTTGCTTATTCAACAACATCAGTAACACTAACTACTCAGCAATATGCGACATTAAACTTACCGATCGCTGAAGCTAGTTGTGATATTGCCAGCGTTAAATATGCGGACGCAATAAACCAAGCTTTAATTACACCTGGGCAATTAGTAGTGACACGAACCTTTACGGTTACAGATGCAGGTGGTGGCACGGCATCGGCAAATGCAACCATAACAGTGGTTGATAATTTGCCCCCAACTGTAACGACACAAAATGTAACTATCTACCTGGATGCATCGGGCCAGGCATCAGTGACAGCCGCACAAGTAAATAACAATTCAACCGATAATTGTTCAATTCCAGCAAATGGTTATGTGTTGAGCAAGACAAGTTTTGATTGTTCTAATGTTGGGTCGAATTCTGTGACACTTAAAGCGACAGATGCAAACGGCAATACTGCAACAGCAGCTGCTACAGTAACAGTGGTTGATAATTTGCCACCAATTGTCAATACACAGAATGTAACTATCTACTTGAATGCATCGGGCCAGGCATCAGTGACAGCCGCACAAGTAAATAACAATTCAACCGATAATTGTTCAATTCCAGCGAATGGTTATGTGTTGAGCAAAACAAGTTTTGATTGTTCTAATGCAGGTTCAAACTCTGTAACACTTAAAGTGACGGATGCGAATGGCAATACAGCATCGGCCTCAGCTACAGTCACGGTAGTAGATAATTTACCGCCAACTGTCAATACAAAGAATGCAGCTCTTTATTTGAATGCGTCAGGACAAGCGGCTTTAGCAGTTGCGCAAGTGAACAACAACTCTACTGATAACTGTTCAATTCCAGTGAATGGTTACCTGTTAAGCAAAATGAATTTTGATTGCTCAAATATTGGCCCGAACACTGTAACACTTAAGGTGACAGATGCAAGCGGCAATATAGCAACGGCAACAGCCACAGTAACGGTATTGGATAATATTGTACCGACTGCCAATTGCAAAAATATTACCGTGTATTTAGGTGCTAATGGTATGGTAAGTATTGCAGCAGCAGCAGTTAATAACAACTCTACTGACAATTGTACCAGTCCGGCGGCACTAGGCTTATCGATCAACAGGACTTCATTCGATGCAGACGATCTTGGAAGCGAATGTTCAAAAGCTTTCAATGTAGTGCTGACTGTGACAGATGGTTCCGGAAACAATTCAAGTTGTACAGCAAGTGTAACTATCAAAAGGAGGATAACAAAACTTGTTTACAATGTCGCAACAGAAGGTCAATATTCTGATCCTGCAAATCTATCAGCAACCCTTTATGATATAACAGATGGAGAGCCGGGAGTTGTACTTCCAAACAAAACAGTCAGGTTTACGATCGGGACTCAGTCAGTAAGCGATACTTATGGTGGTATTGGTGGCGGAACGAATGCAAGTGGTATTGCAAACGGAACAATAGTGCTTAACCAGGATCCAACACCTGCTTACACTGTCGTAAGCGATTTTGCAGGTGATCCTGTGTATTGTGCTGCCACTTCAGTCCCGGTCACATTCGATATTAAACCTGAGGATGTATGTGCAGAATACAACGGTCAGCTATCTGTTGCAGCAGCAGTATTAAGTAAGACTTCCAATACAGCTAAGGTAGTAATGAGTGTTGGCCTTGCTGATGATGGGGATGGCAATCCGGGTGATGTTACAAAAGCTAAAGTTGAATTCAATTATGGTAGCGGCTGGGTGACTGCACCAGTCCAGGCATTGAATACCGCAAAAACATTGGGAAATGCAACACTTACAGTTACTATCAATTTCAGTGGTGATGCTACAACATTAGGTTTTGAGTATCGCATCTCCGGATATTATCAAATAAACCAGGAATGTTCAGATAATGGACAAAGTGTGATCAATGTATATAAGCCACAGGGCGAGTTCATAACTGGTGGAGGATATATTGTACCTACCAATATGTCGGTAGGCGTGATGCCTGCTGATGCCGGAAGAAAAGCCAATTTCGGATTTAATGTAAAATATAATCAGAAGAACACTAACCTGCAGGGCAACATCAATTATATATTCCGCAGAAAGGAAAATGGTGTCGTTCGTCTTTACCAGGTAAAGGGAAATTCAATGACAAGTCTTACCGTTAACATGAATGATGCCGCAGAAGGCGGAACAAAAACTGCAGTATTCGTAGGGAAATGTAATGTTACTGATGTTACTAATCCTGCTGCGCCAGTACCTGTTCCAAATACCGGAAACAGTATTATGCAAGTGATCGTTACTGATGCCAGCCAATCGGGGGCAACCGACAAATATGGAATTACTGTTTGGAACGCAAGCAATCAACTATTCCATTCCAGCAATTGGGAGTCAACCAAAACAACAAAACTTGTTTTACGTGGAGGTAATATTGTTGTAAGCGGTACAACAAGCTCGATGCTGACCAGGTCTGCACCAGGCACTACTGAACCTTCACCTTCTGGTGTAAATAAATCAGCAGTGATCGAAAAATCGGAAGTACCAGTTGTAGATGATAAGCTGAATGTGGCCGTAATGCCAAACCCAAGCAGTACAAATTTCAGAATAGCTGTCAGCAGTAAAGATCTGAAAGAGCCAGTTAAAATAATTGTATCAGATATGCTCGGTAGAATTATTGAAACAAGAATAACATATGCCGGAGAAATAGAAACAATTGGTGATAAATACAGAAGCGGAACTTATGCAGTAAGAATAATACAAGGCAAAAAGATCAGGCAACTGAAATTGATAAAAATTTCTGATTAAGTAGGTTCAGGTTTTTGATTCAACTGCCCCGAAGAACCGGGGCAGTTTTTTTATTGGCCTGGATCAAAACTGAATTTTAGTCGCGGGTAAATTCATCAGGCTGATTGGGAATACGGGAAAGTTCTTTAAATTAACAGTGGTTATGCCAGCGTCCTTTATAAACTTTCTGCGCACGGTCATATTATTTGCTTTTTTGCAAATAAATTATTCTACTTTTTCGCAAACTTCTTCCTTTCCATACCGGGAATGGGTTAAAAAATTAAGTGATCAGAAAGCGCCGTCACTGGCAGGCATCGGCGAATTGCTCGGGGCATTAAGAAACAAAGATTCTTCGGAAGCCACCCGCATATTAAATAACCTGGAATCCAAAGGCAGTTCTGCCGGAAGTTATTTTGCGGCCAGATTTTTTTTTGCAAAAGCGATTTGGGTCTGGAATACGAAGGCCGCCGGCAAAATTGATTCCACCCAGCAGCTAGTGAAAAAGGCGTTGAACAGCGCTTATGAAACTGATAATGATTCATTGGTCTCGGCCATCGGGTGGAACTATAGTGAAATGATGTATTGGGCAGGTTTGCTCGAGCAGGCTACTATGTATTCACTTTATTCAGCAGAACTGGATGAGAAAGCCGGAAAGAGATCCAATGCAGGCCAATTTGCTCTTCTTGGAGACCTGTTATATAAAACCAGGGATTATGAGAAAGCCATATACTATACAAAGAAATCTATTGATCACATGCCGGACACATCCCAGATGAAGGCTACGATCATGAGCCACCATAATACAATTGGTCTGTGCTGGCAAAAAATGGAAAAATATGATTCAGCTTTTTTTTATTTTGATATCGCCATGAGAATGGCGCATGAGTTAAATGACTCGGCATGGATGAGCATCATTTCCGGCAATGAAGGGCAGATCTATTTCGCCCAGAAAAATTTTCCCATTGCCAAACAATTACTAATGTTCGATTACGAACATACCAGATATGGGGACATGGCCAGTGCAGCCAATTCTTTGCAATGGGTGGCCAGGATCAACCTGATTGAAGGAAAGAAAGACAGTGCATTGATAAAAGTAATGGAGGCATTGCGCCTTGTGTCTCACAACCCAACACTGGTTTATTGGGAAAATGTTTATTATGCCGCAGCAGATGTTTACAATGCCGTCGGGAGCAATGATAGTGCTTATAAATACGCACAGTTGTATAACAAGGTTCATGAACAGAATGAAAGAATAGTCGCCAACAGCCGACTCGAGATATCCAGAATTAAGCTCGAGAATTTGCAAAATTCTCTTACTATAAAAAATCTTCACCGTGAAAAACAGGCTGAAGAATCGAAACGTAATTTTTTTATTGCAGGAATTGTTTTGCTAACTATTATTGCCTTGCTGTATGTAAACAGGTTAAGATTAAAACTTCGTCATAAAGAACAACTGGCAGCTGAGCGTCAAAAAAATGCAGAGGCAGAAATTGCTGCTGCAAAGGAACAGTTACAATTATTTACTCAGAACCTGATTGAAAAAACAAATCTCATCGAACAGCTGCAACAGCAAGTCAGTGGTCGAACATTTACTGTTGAACAGCAAGATCTGATCTCCAGTATTTCCAACCTGACCATACTTACCGAAGCTGACTGGGAAAAATTCAAGACCATCTTTGAAAAAATTTACCCGGGCTTTTTTACCAACCTAAAAGAAAAAGTAAGTGATATCACGTTGGCCGAACAACGAATGGCTGCACTTACCAGGTTACATCTCAGCATTCACCAGATTGCTTCCATCCTGGGCATTTCACCCAACAGCGTTTATAAAACAAAACAACGATTAAGGCATCGGCTGAATCTTGATCCCGAAATGAATATTGATGAAATTCTCACCAAGATCTAGAATCTCGCAACGTTTACACAAGTGTAACGCTGGATAATCTTTGCCAATTGTCTATTGTCAATTGCCATTTCTTATTCACATCCAACTCAATAAATGTTCTGTCCACTTATTGTCCACTGGCTGTCCAATGATTGTCAATTGCAAAATTTGAAAAGCCGCTATTACGAAAACTAAATTTAATTCCAACGAATTCAATTTTCTGATCGGCTATGATGAAAAAGAATCTTCCGGTATTTATGATCGTACTTCTTGCGATGTTGCTGATAGCGGTTGTGATCTGGTTATTTGATAAAAGAATAAAAATGATAAGTGAAAAATCAGGCATTTCGGCTCAGGACATCACTGCAGTCAAAACATATAGAACGAAGCCATTCATTCATCCTTAAAACTAAACAGACTATGAAAAAAACGCCACTATTACTTCTGATTTTTGCCTGGGTGATACAGGCAACTGCACAAGATAAAAATGAACTACGGTTAGCAAAGGAGCTGGAAAAACACCCGGAACAGGATACTTTCCGGGTAAACAGGTTAATAGAACAGGCATGGAGTTATCATTTGCCTGCACCTGAAAGAGAAAAAAAGACTGTAGAGGCGTTGTCTATTT
>JAICGN010000167.1 GCA_025923075.1 Chitinophagaceae bacterium | reverse complement strand
TGGCTGTGGTGGCGCGCAAGAATGCTTGGGGGCAGGACAAATCACTGGGGAAGAATTTCTCTCCGGTTTGGCCCCAAAGATTTTAAGAGAAGAAGTCTTGATGGGCTTGGTGATGATTGGCCCATTGGTTATGAAGATATCAAACCTTATTATGATAGAATCGATGAGTTGATCGGGATATTTGGAACAAACGAAGGACTCGAAAACGATCCTGATGGAATTTTTTTACCACCACCAAAACCCCGATTGCATGAGTTGTTTATAAAACGTGCGGCTGAACAAGCACAGGTAAAAGTGATCCCTTCACGACTTTCTATAATTACTAAAAAAATCAAAAGCACAACTGAGCGTAACCCCTGTTTCTTTTGCGGACAATGTAACCGCAATTGCAGCATGGCAAAAGCAGATTTTTCCTCACCCAATGTCCTTATCTACCCGGCGATCGCCACTGGTAATGTGGATGTAGTTGCAAATGCAATGGCCAGAGAGGTGCTGACAAATAATGAAGGGCTTGCTACCGGTGTTTCATACATCAATAAAGATGATATGCTGGAATACCAGGTAACTGGTCGCGTTGTTATTGTTGCTGCCGGTGCTTGCGAATCGTCAAGACTATTATTGAATTCCAAATCTGCCAGGCATCAGAATGGCCTGGCGAATTCAAGTGGTGTGGTTGGAAAATATTTACATGATTCAACCGGTGCTGCGCTTGGCGGTTACTTACCTGCTTTATTTGGCCGCAAAAGATATAATGAAGATGGCGTTGGCGGCATGCATGTTTATTCACCATGGTGGCTTGATAATAAAAAACTGGATTTCCCCCGTGGTTACCATATTGAGTATTGGGGTGGCATGGGTCAGCCTGCTTATGGCTTTATGGGGGGCATCGAAAATTTCAATGGCAAATATGTTGTGAATGGTGTTCAAAAAGAAGCGGGTGGTTATGGTAAATCGTTGAAAGAAGATTATCGTTATTTCTACGGAGCCAGTGTTGGTATGGCTGGGCGTGGTGAAGCGATACCAAGAGAAGATAATCTTTGTGAGATCGATCCGACTACAGTTGATAAGTATGGCATTCCTGTCTTACGTTTCAACGTTAAATGGAGTGACTACGAGATCAAGCAGGCGAAACACATGAAAGAAACATTCAAAGAGATCATGCATAATATGGGTGCTGTAATTACATGGGGCGATAGTGATGATGAAAAAAATAATTGGGGTATTGCAAAGCCAGGGGAAATTATTCATGAAGCTGGAACCGTAAGAATGGGGAGCAGTTCGAAAAATTCAGCGCTGAATAGCTGGAACCAGGCGCATGATTGCAAAAATCTTTTTGTGGTGGATGGAGGCGCATTCACGTCGCAGGCTGATAAGAATATTACGTGGACGATACTGGCATTAAGTATGAGGGCAAGCGAACATATCATTGATGAAATGAAGAAAAATAATCTTTAGAACCACGATTAAAAGATTTATAGGGATTATGAGG
This sequence comes from Chitinophagaceae bacterium, assembly GCA_025923075.1. GTDB lineage: Bacteria > Bacteroidota > Bacteroidia > Chitinophagales > Chitinophagaceae > VBAS01. The sequence continues at coordinate 6,505 of JAICGN010000167.1, read as the reverse complement.
ATAATTTTAATACCAGCAGTGTCGCTTCCCTGCCTGCCGGCAGGCGGGGATTTGGCTATGGTTGCGACGCTCCGTTCAGCGTTCTTTACTTTATTGAACAAGTGCGTCGAAGTTTATCCAGGGCGAAGCGAAGGGTCGCAATCCTTTCATCGGCCGGAACGCTGTTGAGCAAACGGTAAACGAAAAACAATAAACGATAAACTCATCATATGGATAGAAGAGAATCATTAAAACTAATTGCTACCGGTGCCGTTGCTGCTCCTGCGGTGATTGCCGGCTGTACGAATGAGAAAAAAACAGAAGTTGCAGCCGAGCCAACGTTTAGTCTTGACCGTAATCCTGAAGAAGTGAAAAATGAAAAAAGGATACTGGCCATGGATAAATTTTTTACTGATCATGAAATGGCCACCATTGCGATCCTGTCTGATATTATAATACCTAAAGATGAAGTAAGTGGTAGCGCAACCGATGCAAAAGTTCCTGAGTTCATAGAGTTTATTGTAAAGGATATGCCTTATCACCAAACACCATTGCGTGGTGGTTTGCGCTGGCTGGATATGCAATGCCTGACCCGATATAATAATGCATTTAAGGATTGCTCAAACGAGCAGCAGATAGGGATGATCGATCAGATTGCTTATCCCAAAAAAGCAAAACCGGAAATGGCAGCAGGAGTTTCTTTTTTTAATAAAATGAGAGATTTGGTAGCAACCGGTTTTTATACTTCACAAATTGGGGTAAAAGACGTAGGATATATTGGTAACATGGCTGCCCAATGGAATGGTGTACCTGATGACGTATTAAAACAATATGGACTTTCTTATACAGAAAAAGAATTGAAAGAGTGTATCAGCTTTGATAAAAACCCCTAAATCTCCGCCTGAAGCGGAGACTTTAGAAGAATAACTAATTTTGAATTTTTATTTTTGACTTTTTAATTTTTATCATATGAGTAATAAATCACGAAGAAAATTTTTAAGAAATGCTGCGGTTGCAGGAACAGGTTTTTTCATTGTGCCCCGCCATGTCATTGGACGCGGTTTTATAGCGCCAAGTGACAAACTAAGGATTGCTGGCATTGGAGTCGGCGGTAAGGGCGAAAGCGATCTTTCATCATTTGCAAAAAGCCCGAATGTTAGCATAGTTGCATTATGTGATGTTGATGACAGGCAGGCTGTAAAAGCAAGAACTGCATATCCCAAGGCTCCTTACTATAAGGATTTCAGGGAGATGTTAGAAAAGGAAAAAAACAATATTGATGCAGTTTCTGTGTCGACTCCTGATCATACACATGCTGTGGCTACAATTGCCGCAATGCAGTTAGGAAAACACGTATACACACAAAAACCATTGACGCATGATATTTATGAAGCGAGGATGTTGACAGAAGCAGCCAAGAAATATAAAGTAGTTACACAAATGGGTAACCAGGGTGGTTCTGGTGATGGTGTAAGAAGAGCCAAAGAAATTTTTGATTCAGGATTGATCGGTGATGTGCATACTGCACATGCCTGGACAAACAGACCTGTATGGCCACAAGGAATTCCCACTCCTACTGGTCAGCACGAAATACCAAAGGAACTTGACTGGGATCTTTGGTTGGGCACCGCTCCTAAGATAGATTTTAACCCCGCATATCTTCCTTTCAACTGGAGAGGTTGGTGGGCTTATGGTACAGGAGCATTAGGTGATATGGCATGTCATATTATGGATCCCATTTATCGCATACTACCAATTCTTTATCCAGATTCAGTTGAAGCCAGTATTGCTACCATTTGGGCGAAAATGTGGGATGATTCACAAAACCCGGATGCTTGTCCCGCTTCATCGATCATTCATTTGAATTATCCAAGAACCGATGGTAAAGGAAACATAAAAGTATCATGGCATGATGGTGGGTTATTACCACAAAGACCTGATGAACTCTTACCAGAAGAGCCATTTGGCAATTGGGATGGCGGGGTTCTTTTTGTTGGAACAAAAGGTAAATTATTGATGGATTGTTATGGTGCTAATCCAAGATTGTTACCAACAAAATTGATGAAGGAGAAAAAGCTTCCTGCGGAGACAATCAAAAAGGTTCCTGAAGGTCATTACCTGCAATGGGTAAATGCATGTATTGCTGGTTATGGAAAGGCGAAAACCAGTTCTCCGTTTGAATATGCAGGACCATTTACAGAAAGCATCCTGATTGGCAACCTCGCACTTCGCAGTTTCTTAATGCGAAACCCAAATGGCAAAGGATGGAATGATAAATGGTTGGGCCGTAAGAAATTGTTGTGGGATGCCAAGAATATGAAGATCACAAACTTTGATGAAGCTAACCAATTTGTGAAAAGACAATATCGGGAAGGCTGGACCCTGGGTGTGTAATCGATTGGAAATTAATTTCAATAAAAGCCATCGCATTAGTGATGGCTTTTTTAATAAACGCACTTACTACGATTCAGTTATCAGTTTATAATACCGGCTATGGGAAACATGTTGCCAACTCACTGTCGAATTCAGTACATTGGTAGAGCTAATATTAAAACTCTCACCATGAAGAACATATTGCAACAACGCCGCCGGTTTATAAAAAGCTCAGCTTTTGGTTTGATTGGTATTACTGCATTTGGTAATTTATCTGCACAAGGTATGATCAGTAAGATCGAAAGCGGAAATGGTTCTGAACCGCTTTTCTATAGATATCCGGGCATAAACGATACTATGGCAAGTGGCATTGTTGGTGCTTCGCATGGAAATTTTGACAAGGTAAAAGAATTAGTGAACAGCCGTCCTGAATTGGCAGGTGCGTCCTGGGATTGGGGTTTTGGTGATTGGGAAACAGCACTCGGCGCTGCCTCCCATGTTGGTCGTCGTGATATTGCTGAGTTTTTAATGAGCCATGGTGCAAGACCAGATATTTTCACATTCACGATGATGGGAATGCTTAAGAGCGTACAGGAAATTATTGAGACGGTTCCCGGTATTCAATCGCATCCCGGACCACATGGTATTACACTATTGCAACACGCAAAGAATAGATTGGAAAATAAAGATATTGCTGCGTCTGATGCCGCCAATGTAATAAAAGTGATTAGCTATTTAGAGAATTTGGGTAATGCAGATATAAAACCCAAAAGTTTAGATCTAACAGAAGAAGAAAAGAAAAAATATTCAGGTGAATACCGTTTTGGAAATGAGGAGAAAGAAATATTTATTGTCGATACACATCGACTAGGATTTTTGCAAATAGCCCGGAAAGGTTCGTCTCCCCGCAAACTAAATAAAATTGATGAAGGCAGTTTTTCACCAGCGGGTGCTCCTTCTGTTAAAATAATATTTAAAATCACTAATGATAAAGTGGTTTCATTAAGCGTTCATGAACCTGAACCGCTGGTAACTGGTGTAAGGATTTAGCGCTTATCTATTTAGACACGGCATGCTTATGCTTCTGGTAAAGCCCCATAATTTCACCAGTTGCTAATACATGACCTTTCATAGCGTCAAGCAATTCATTTTTTCCAGAGCCTGCTTTAAGGTTCAATTCTGCGTCGAGTGCAAAAACCCTGAAGAAATATCGATGCACACCGGAAGGAGGACAAGGTCCGCCATACCCTGTCTTGCCAAAACTATTCGTGCCGTTAATACCAGGATTACTTCTTTCAGCAATCGCTTCATTTGGCGGTATATTCCATACCACCCAATGATCAAAAGTTCCGTTTGGTGCATCGGGATCTTCTACTATTAATGCCAGGGTTCTTGTGTTGTCGGGAAAATTTCTAACTATGAGCGCCGGGTTAATGTTTTCTCCTTCACAAGTGTATTGTGGGGGAATATGACCTTTATGACTAAATACCGTGGAAATTACCTGTAGTTGATTATCATTCGCCATAATAAATGTTTTTAATAGACGCTCACAAAATGTGCCAGTTGATTATAAATGGTGAAAGAGAGTTTAGCCACCATATTAAAAGTGAAGTTTTTCCGGAGCGGACGAACCGCAGCCCCTAATAACAGAGCTAAGAATCTAATGCTGATGTTTTGCGTAAGCAACTGCTAACTCCCCTCCAAGTTTCGCATTGTTTTTTATCAACGCAATGTTTGCTTCAAGACTTTCGCCTTTAGTATGATCCGCAATATATTTTAATAAGAAAGGAGTAACATCTTTCCCGGATATCTTCTTTTCTTCTGCAGCATTCAAAGCTTGTTGAATATAAGTTTCCATTTCATCTGCGGCAATTTCTTGCGCTGAGGGAACGGGGTTGGCAACTAACACTGCACCGGTTAGTCCTAATTGCCACTTTGTATTGATCATCGCAGCGATCTCTTCAACGGTATCTAATCGCAAAGGTGACTTAAATCCGCTTTTACTTGAGTAAAAGCTGGGGAATTCATCTTGTCCAACAGTAACAACAGATATTCCTTTTGTTTCTAAGTATTCAAGTGTAAGACTAATATCAAGGATTGATTTTATACCCGCTGAAACGACGGCGACTGAAGTTTGCTCCATTTCGGTAAGGTCAGCGGAAATATCCATCGTTTCATTTGCATTTCTATGTACCCCTCCTATCCCACCGGTAGCAAAAATTTTTATACCTGCCATGGCTGCAATCCGCATTGTTGCTGCAACCGTGGTTGCTCCGTACAATTTTTTACTGACGACATAGGGTATATCACGAAGACTCACCTTCCAGACATCTTTGGCAGAAGCAAAATACTCTAATTGTTCTTTGTTTAATCCCGCATGGCACTTGCCATTAAAGATGGCGATCGTAGCCGGTACCGCGCCATTCTTTCTCACGATCTCTTCTACTTCCAGTGCAGTTTTTATATTTTGCGGATAAGGCATGCCATGTGAAATGATGGTTGATTCCAACGCAACAACAGGTTTGCCGTCTGCCAGCGTTTTTTTTACTTCCGGTTGTATTTCTAAAAATGAATGCATTACTCAGGATAATATTTTGAAACAAGCGTTAATAATTTCTCCTGGTTTAAATGGGTGACGATTGCGCCATTCACCTGCAAAATTTCTGCTGATAAAGTGTGCGCAAGCTTTAAACAACCAATATCGTCTTTACCCAAAGTTTTTCCTAAAATAAAACCAGTTAAAGAACCATCGCCCGCACCGGTAGAATCTACTATTTCTATTTCCGGCGCATGCAATGTTATTGATCTTTCTTTATTATAAATAGCGGAACCGATCTTGCCATTATGAAACCAGACATTTTGCACGCCTTTTTCCAATAGCTCTTCAATCTGACTTTGAGTGGATAAAGCCTTTTCTGAACATAGAAACGGCAATTCATCGTCATTGGGTGTAACAAGATAAAGTCCACCTAAATCTATGTTTCTGAATTTTCTTGCATGAGGTACTGAAACCGCGTCAAGGATAAGTTGAATGCCGGTTTTGTTGCTAAATGCAAGCAGCCACTCTCCTGTTTCTGTAGTAATGTTAGCATCAGCCAACAAGTATGATGCTGTTTTCAACAGGTCTTTATTTTTTTCTAAATGAAGTGGAGTTATCAGGTCGACCGATTCATGCGACATAAAGCCAGCGAATAGGGAACCATCAACTTTTAATATCCCAGTATATTTTCCCGAAAGACCTTCTTTTGTTATTGATGCATCGAGTTTAACCCTGGCATTTGTGCAGGTTTGCTTCAACCAAGCACCATCGGTATCATCTCCAAATACACTTATCAGTTGTACTTCAACATCGAGTAAAGCCAACTGATGTGCAATATTCCTGCTAACCCCACCTGCTGTCTTTGTTACCGATGCTTCATTGGTAGTACCAAGCATCATTTCCCCCTTTGCATGAAAGAGTTCATCAACAAAGGCAGCGCCGATACAAATAACAGGTTTTGGCATTGTGCAAATTTAGATGGGTTGTATCTATAGCAAAATCTTTGAATTGTTATTAAGAACTAAAATAATGATAAGAATAAGAAGAATAAAGGGAAGGAGGATAAAAGTAACAATATTACAACGATATAGCCGAGTCTTCTCTGCAAAAGATTTTCGTTTTTGAATTGTTGCATTATCTCATTTAATTTATTTTTCTTTTCAAAGTATTTTTTATTTAAGAAGTATATAACAAAGCCATATCCAAGGGTTAAGATCATAAAAATTAATTGTGATTCTGCATATTTCAATATCGAATTGATAAGAATAAGTACAAATGGGGACGTTATAAAAAACAGAACGATAGTTAAATATAATAATGTGCTTTCTCTTGAATTAAGTTTACGAATCTTTGAAACAAGGCCATATAGATGATAATATATGTAGTCATAAATGATCATAAAACAAAAAGATGATTCCAAAAACAGGAATCATCTTTCTTTATAGTGCAGAAAAAACTAATCAAGCATATTCTTCCTTCGTCTGTTTTGCATGTTCATCGATCAACCTGCGTTGTATCTCGAATGGTACAGGCGCATATTCCAAAAACCCACTCTTAAATTTTGCTCTTCCCTGCGTTATCGAACGAAGTGATGATGAATAACCATCCATTTCA
>JAICGN010000166.1 GCA_025923075.1 Chitinophagaceae bacterium | reverse complement strand
GCACCGCTCAATAAGAAGATTGCAAGATCACCTTCCCTGGCCTGCAATGGCACATACTTCACCTGGTCATCAGTTTGTTTCCATGGTTCATCGTCTACCGGCATTGGTATCGCATAGCCGGGACCGGTTTTAATCACATAACCCTGTTGTACTTTTTCTTTTTCCTGCACACCCGGTGGCAGGTAAAGACCACTGGCCGTACGTTCATCAGGCCTGGTTAACTTTATCAGTACCCTGTCCCCAATTACCACCAATTTCTTAAAACGATTGTCGGGTGTAAGATGCAAAGGCATAAAATGAATTAAACAACAAAAATAAAGGAGTTATATGGACAGTTGTCTATTACCTCGCAGCTCTTTTAACAAAAAATTGAAGGCCGATTCTTTAACCCCGGAATTGCTTTATCTTTATTTGCAAATACTAATAATTCAAACCGAAAGTTATGGAAGGAAAGAAACCAAAAATTTTGTTGTGCGAAGATGATCAGAACCTTGGAACGGTGTTAAAAAATTATCTTGAGTTGAATGACTATGATGTAACACTTGAAAGAGATGGCCGCCTGGGTCTTGCTGCATTTCAACGTGAAAAATTTGATATCTGCCTGCTGGATGTAATGATGCCAAATATGGATGGCTTTACCTTAGCAGAAGAAATACGGGATGTAGATCCTGATATTCCCTTATTCTTTTTGAGCGCTAAAACGATGAAAGAAGATGTGATACAAGGCTACAAGCTCGGGGCTGATGACTATATCACAAAGCCATTTGACAGTGAGGTGTTGTTGTTGAAAATAAAAGCGATATTGAAGCGCAATGAAGAACTCAATAAAGAAGCGGAGAACAAAGAATTTGATCTTTCCACATATCATTTCAATCCGAAACTTCGCCAATTAACGCACAGTGGCATCACACAAACATTGTCACCAAAAGAAAATGAATTGCTGAAAATGCTGGCTGAGCATCTCAATGATTTGTTGCCAAGAGAACAGGCGTTGAAAAAGATCTGGGGCAGTGATACCTATTTTAATGGTCGCAGTATGGATGTATACATTGCCAAACTCAGAAAATATTTGAAAGACGATCCAAGAATCGAAATTGTAAATATTCATGGGAATGGATTCCGGTTGGTGGTGCAATAAGATGAAAAGTAAAAATCAAGAACCAAATATCAAGATCCAAATCAATTAGAAATTAAAAATAACGGTTTAATACATGGGCCTCTTTTGATTTTTGATTTGAATTTTATTTGATTTTGTTTTTTCTCATTTGGTCCTTTTCCTCTGAGCCACACCCATTTTCGATTGGAAGTAAAAAAATTGAAAGCTGTCTTTAACCAGGCAGCTTTCTTATTTGATAATTTCCGATACCACGTGCTTCTTAGGGGCAGAAATAATAATCAAGGATAGTAATATTTATAACAATGGCCTTCACACCAACATTGACAACATTAATCAATAAGTCGTTGCTTTAGAAAAGACCAGGCTGATCGGGTCTTATACCTGGTGCTTTTTTGCCCAAATGCGCATAGGCTTTTGGAGTAACTTCTCTCCCTCTGGGTGTACGCTGAATGAAACCTTCCTGTATCAAAAAAGGTTCATACACTTCCTCGAGTGTTCCTGCTTCTTCTCCCACTGCTGTGGCAATTGTAGCAATACCTACCGGCCCGCCTTTGAATTTTTCAATAATCGTTGATAGTATCCTGTTATCCATATCATCCAGGCCGTGTTCATCTACGTTCAAAGCTTTTAGCGCATGTTGCGTGATACCGAGATCAATTTCACCATCATTCAATACCTGCGCAAAATCCCTTACCCGTCGTAGCAGGCCATTAGCAATACGTGGAGTACCACGGCTGCGCCTGCTTATTTCATCCACGGCATCTTTTGAAATTGATGTATTCAGGATTTTAGCAGAACGTTGAATAATTTTATTCAAAATATCTGAAGTATAATATTCCAATCTCGACTTGATAGCAAACCGGGAAAGCAAAGGAGCCGTTAGCAAACCGCTTCTCGTGGTAGCGCCAATCAATGTAAAAGGATTCAGATTGATCTGTACACTCCTGGCATTCGGTCCTGTGTCAATCATAATGTCAATTCGAAAATCTTCCATGGCTGCATACAGGTATTCCTCCACCACCGTGCTTAACCGATGGATCTCATCGATGAATAAAACATCATTGGGTTCAAGATTGGTAAGAAGCCCTGCTAAATCACCTGGTTTTTCAATTACAGGTCCGGATGTTTCTTTGATCTTTACTCCCATTTCATTAGCCACAATCCTTGATAAGGTTGTTTTGCCCAAACCCGGCGGGCCATGAAACAAAACATGATCCAATGCCTCACCGCGGATCTTGGCAGCTTTGATAAATATTTTCAAATTCTCAATAATCTGGAATTGCCCGGAGAATTCAGCAATATGGGCCGGACGAATATTATTCTCAAATTCTTTGTCCGCTGGGGTTAAGAAATCTTTTCCGCTATCAAGGTTGGAATTAGCCATGCTGTAAATTTAATGATAGCCGCCGGGAACTCTTAACAAAATATTTTTAAAGTGATATTTGTATATACAAACAAAATGCCTTTACCTTTGCCCCCATGAAAGCAGCGAATAGTAAATATTGTCAATGCCTTTATTTTTCAAGTAATGCTCTCGCAAGAAAAATAGAAAAGCTTGCAAATGATAGCTGGAAAAAAGTCGGACTTACGCCCAGCCATGCTTATTTGCTGATGCTTGCAATTGAAGAACCGGGTATTCAGCCATCCGTGCTGGTAAAACAGCTTTTACTTACCCCCAGCACGATAACACGTCTTATCGAAAAACTTGAAGAAAAAAAATTAGTGGTTCGTACAACCGAAGGAAAGCTGACCAATGTTTATCCCACCCCTAAGGCAAGGGCGCTGTTGCCTGACTTGAAGGATTGTCTTAATCATTTTTACCAGAACTATTCGGCAATCATTGGCAAAGAAGAAAGTGCAAGATTAGTAGCTAGTATGAACAGGCTGGTTGATAAACTTCCGACCTAAAAATTTTTTATACCGATATTTGTATATACAAACTAAAACTTAAAATATGAAATATGTGATTACCGGAGGTGCAGGGAACATCTCGAAACCTCTAACTGAAAAATTGCTGAAAGCCGGACATGATGTAACAGTTATCAGCCGCAACATGGAAAATATCAGATCATTAATGGGGCTTGGCGCAAAGCCGGCTATCGGATCAGTAAATGATATAGCTTTTCTCATAAAAACTTTTACCGGCGCTGATGCACTATATACAATGGTCCCGCCCAACTATGCGACCAATGATATGAAAGCCAGTATTGCTGAGGTTGGAAAAAATTATACAGAGGCATTAAAAGCCACTACTGTAAAATATGTGGTTAATCTTAGCAGTGTCGGCGCTCATTTACCTGATGGCGCAGGACCCGTCAGCGGTCTTTATCGTGTGGAACAGGCAATGAATGAATTGAAGAATATAAATATCAAACATCTGCGCCCCACCTATTTTTATGGGAACTTTCTCGGAAACATTGCTATGGTAAAAAACATGAACATCATCGGCGGAAATTTTGGTGGAACCGGTTTCAAATTGTTGTTATCAGATACTAATGATATTGCCGATGTGGCGTTTGAAGAATTATCTACGCTCAACTTCACCGGTCATTCTTTTCGTTATATCGGGAGCGACGAACGAAGCACAGATGATATTGCTAAAGTTCTTGGCGACGCCGTTGGCAAGCCACAGCTTCCCTGGATAATTTTCAGTGATGAAAATGCTTTTGCTGGCATGGTAGAGATGAGAGTTCCCGAAAACGTTGCAAAAAATTATGTTGAAATGGGACATGCTGTGCATACAGGCATCCTGTTTGAAGACTATTGGAAAAATCATCCGGCCAAGCTTGGTAAAACGAAGCTGGAAGAATTTGCAAAAACCTTTGCAGCGGTTTATAATTCGAATTAATATTTGTGTGTACCCAGCGCAAATAAAACTATTTAGATTCTGTTGCGTCCCGACTTAGTCGGGGGATACGGTAACAATTCTATTCAACAAAAAAATGAATAATGAAGATCGGGATCATCGGAAGCGGCATTGTTGGCCGTGTTTTAGCAAATGCTTTCTTAAATGAGGGACACCAGGCAATGCTTGGCACACGAAATATCAGCAAGGAAGAGGTATTAAAATGGAAGAAAGAAAACCCGGCCGGGTTACTTGGTTCATTCCAGGAAACCGCTCAATTTGGTGAAATAATTGTATTAGCTGTAAGTGGGCTGGTTGCAGAGGACGCCATCAATCTTGCAGGCAAAGAACACTTTAACCATAAAGTTGTAATTGACGCAACAAATCCTATTGCCACTGTTCCGCCTGAAAATGGGGTATTGAAATTTTTTACTACGCTGGAAGAATCATTAATGGAAAAAATTCAAAAACAGTTGCCGGATGCAAAAGTTGTCAAGGCGTTTAGTTGTGTTGGAAATGCTTTAATGTATAAGCCAAATTTTAATGGCAGCATCCCTACTATGTTTATTTGTGGTAATGATGACCCGGCGAAAAAAACCGTTACAGATATTCTCACATCATTTGGGTGGGAAACAGAAGACATGGGCAGGGTGGAGGCAGCAAGGGTTATTGAGCCGTTATGCATATTGTGGTGTATTCCCGGTTTTATCCGTAATCAATGGACACATGCATTTAAGCTGCTGAAAAAATAACTGAAATGAAGAACCCTGTTGAAGAGGGTTTATAACAATTCATATTTCATTGACTACTTGTAATCACAAACCTGCCTGAAATCAGCCTGCGATAGATATAGCCTTTATCTTCTCTTCAAATCTGGCCTATAACCCCGAACAAACCCGGAAAAAACCTAAGGGTGTTTTCTATCTTATCCACGAGCAATTATTTCCTATGATACTACAAAGTTTTGCTAATGATTATTCATGCATGAAATAATTAGTTTTTTTACCCGTTTTAGGTACTGAAGACATTGGAAAATGAATAATAAAACAACGACGGTCAGAATCATATTCAGCTTAGTTTTCTTATCTGCTATTTTCACCAATTCATCCTACTCCCAAATGATTACCGGCGTTTGGAAAGGAAAGATCGACAAGAAAAAAGCAGAACTTAAAATAATTCAAAAAGGCGACAGCCTCCTGGGCACTTCTTACTATTACGACTCGGAAAACAACTATCGACGCTATTCGATCAAGGGTTTTTTTGATCCAAATACAAACCAGGCTGTTTGGTGGGATGATCAGTTGATTGAAGAAAAAACCGGAAAATTTAGTGTGAGTACTCCTGGTAAAATTCCTTATCTGTCATCCGCTGATTTTAATTGCCCGGGAAGTGATCAAATGTTTTTAGATGGCGATGCTGCGTTGAAAAATAAAAAAGGGTCCATACAGGGACCTGTTCACCTTGAAAAGACAAATGAAACTATTTTTCCCGATGAATGGGATTTCATAATTGATAATTATACCGCGGGTGCCAGCGATCCGTATTATATTGACAGTATAGCGTCGATTGCCGCAATTCCTGACCCTATCCCCGAAGAAAAAATTGTTCAACCAACACAAAATGATTTACCCGCCAGAAAAAATGAACCGAAAACAAATCCCACTATTCCTGTTCAAAAAGCCGAACCGGTAAAAACCACGCCCTTACCCAAAACGGAACAAAAGTTAGCAACTAAAAAAAGCATAGAAGAAGAGTTTAAAATAAGAGAAAAAGTTATTGCGGCAGATATACCTCTTACCGGTGATTCCATTGAACTGCGTTTTTATGATAATGCCGAGATCGATGGAGATTCCATTTCACTTTTCTTAAACAACAGGCTGATTTTTGAACATATACGTCTTACCGGTACTGCCTATACAATCAAATTACCGGTCAATGAACTCAATGAAATCAATGAACTGGTAATGGTAGCGGAAAATCTTGGATCCATTCCTCCAAATACCTCTTACATGCTGGCCATCGTAAACGAAAAACGTTATGAAGCCATGCTGAAAAGTACCGAAGAGACAAGTGCTGTTATCAGGCTCACAAAACCAAAAGATCAAACCAATAATGCTGTTAAAAACTAATTTTTGCAAACACCGGGAAATGATCAGAAGAGAACCGGCCACCCCATGTTTCTGAAAGGGTCGCATGCTGCTTGACTTTCCATTTCCCTTTCAAAAAAATAAAATCGATCGGCTCATTGTCTCTTTCTTTTGAAGCAAAGCCATTAAATGTTCCTTGTGGACCATAATGTGGTGTAGCACTGATCGCTTTGCTATCCATAAACCGGTCAACATCGTTTTCATCAACTAAAATCCTGATTGGATCGTCTGATGGCATTGAATTAAAATCGCCGGTAATAATAACGGGATTCTTACCGGCAATATCTTTCACTTTTTGTTTTAATAACCTGGCGCTCTCCCGCCGGGCTTCTTTGCCGATATGATCAAAATGAGTATTGAAAACAAAAAATAGCTTTTTATTTGACAGGTCCCTGAACTTCGCCCAAGTAACGATCCTTGTGATATTCGCATCCCAACCTTTACTGCCCGGCACTTCGGGAGTAAGTGATAACCAGAAAGTAGATGACTCAATTAGTTTTAATCGTGTTGTATCAAAGAATATCGCAGAGTACTCTCCTTTTGTTTTACCATCGTCACGACCAACACCTGTGTACTTATATCGAGAAAGTGACTGGCTCAGATCCATCATTTGATCATGCAAGGCCTCCTGTACACCGACTATGTGTACATTATGAAACTGTATTTGTGAAGCAGCATTATCCTTTCTGTATGGCCATGCATTTAAACTATCATTCTTCGTATTGTACCTGATGTTAAAGGTCATTACATTCAATTCCTGTGATTGAATGGTGGCAGGTATTATAAAACTGATAGCAATAAAAAACTTTTTCATATACATAGTGATTAGTTATTTCAAATGATCGTTAGCAAAGGAATAAAGTTTAATTCACTTTTATTTCACATTTTAACGAATATAGTTTGTTGTTTTATTTATTCTATATAATTTCAACCTACCATTATTTTCTAATATTTAAATACTTACTAACCATTTATGAAAGTAAACCCCGCTACCAGTAAAGACTACGATATCGTAGCCAATCACCAATTTGCAGAAATAAGAAAGGACCGGGAAACCGGTCAGCAAGTGTTGTTTGCATTAAAAAGTTTTAGAAAAGGCGAAAAGATCAGTCCATTAGGCGCTGCCTTTGTTTCTGACAAACCTTCTTATTTAACTGTGCAAACAAGCAATAAAACACATATTGCCCTGCATCCTTATTTCCTGCAATACATTAACCACGGATGCAATCCAAACTGTTTTTTTGACACCAGTAAAATGGAAGTAACTGCTTTGCGTGATATAGCAGAAGGCGAAGAGTTCACTTTCTTTTATCCTTCAACCGAATGGAAAATGGCCAGCCCCTTTCAATGCTATTGCAACCAGCCCGGTTGCCTTGGTTTTATAAATGGTGCTGCACATATTCCGGAAGAAATACTCAAACGTTATAAATTGAGCGATTTCATCAAGAGAAAAGTTCAGTACCGCCAGCGCAAGTTGAAAAGAGCTTAGGTGCCCGTCCTTATCTTCTCTGAAGCGAAGGCCGCCAGTGCATAGCCCGGGCTTTGGAATTTATTTCAACTGTTTTAGTATCTCTTCAATTGCCTTGTCTAATTGCGGATCACGTCCATTTAACTTATCATCAAAACTGTTGATGACAAGAATATCGGGCTGAACGCCACTCATTTCCATATCTTTTCCGTCAAGTGTATAACAACCCCATGCCGGCATACGAACATTTGAGCCATCAACCAGGCTTATTCCGCTTGTAAAGATTATCCAGCGATAAGTCTCATTACCAATGATCTTTCCAAGTTTTAATGCTTTAAATCCTTGTGAAGTCATTTCGGCATCACTCAATGATTGCTCGTTAATTAATAGAACGATCGGCTTATCAGCAGGAGAAAAGTTTGATTGAGGTGTTAACTGCCCTTCGCGGTATTTCCATTGCAGATAACTGCGCTGGCT
>JAICGN010000165.1 GCA_025923075.1 Chitinophagaceae bacterium | reverse complement strand
ACGTGCCGGTTAGGCAGAACTGATTTCGCCTTAGCCGATTCGAGGCGCAAGAGTCGCGGACCTATACTATATCAGTTCCTTGCATGCCGGCAAGCAGGTATTCAATTGTTTGTAACCAGAAGTGCATTCTTTACGTCTACTATTTTATCCGTCCTTTGCTCGCGGGTAATAAATTTCTAGTTTTATAAAAAATCGCTCATGCGTTTTCTCAAATGGCTTGGTATCCTTTTAGTCATTTTGATCATTGTTTATTTTCTCGGCCCGCAGCCGTCAACTCCCAAATACAATAAGGAATTACCGGCTATTCCTTCTGACGCATCACAATTAGAAAAATATGTTGCTGATAAGGAAGCTAAACATAAATTGAAACCCGATAATGAAGCAAGAATTGTGTGGTTTAACGACGCTGCGAAAAAGAAAACTGAATATGCTGTAGTTTATTTACATGGCTTTAGCGCATCACAGGAAGAAGGAAATCCAGTGCATGTTGAATTCGCAAAAAAATTTGGATGCAATTTGTATCTGGCAAGATTAGCCGAGCATGGTATTGATACAATAAATCCCCTTGCAAATTATACTGCAGAAAAAAGCTGGCGATCTGCAGTTGAAGCGTATACTATTGGCAAACAACTTGGTCAGAAGATAATTTTAATGTCAACTTCAACAGGTAGCACTTTAGCCATAAAGCTTTGTGCTGAATTTCCGGAAATGGCAGCTAACATTATGATGTCGCCAAACATTGCTATCAATGACCCCAACGCATGGATACTCAACAATCATTGGGGTCTGCAAATTGCAGAGATCGTTGAGGGAAAACATAGAGTATCCGATGATACAACCGTATTATCTGCGCAATACTGGAATCACCGTTACTCAACAAAGTCATTAGTCCAACTCGAAGAGTTACTTGAATCAACAATGAAGGAATCGACTTTTAAGAAAGTAACCCAACCTACATTAATGCTTTATTATTTTAGAGATAAGGATCACCAGGATCCGGTATTGAAGGTATCGGCGATGAAAAGAATGTTTACGCAGCTTGCAACACCCGATAGTTTGAAACGACAAGTAGCTATTCCCAATGCCGAACATCACGTACTTGGGTCGCCAATAAAATCAAAGGATGTAGAGAGTGTGAAAAACGAAGTCGAAAAATTTGCA
This sequence comes from Chitinophagaceae bacterium, assembly GCA_025923075.1. GTDB lineage: Bacteria > Bacteroidota > Bacteroidia > Chitinophagales > Chitinophagaceae > VBAS01. The sequence continues at coordinate 6,963 of JAICGN010000165.1, read as the reverse complement.
AAAGAAATATTGAAACTTCCGCCTATACAACGATAAAAATCAAACTCTCACGTAAATCTTTCTTTTGTCCAACACATAACCAAAGAGCCAGCAAAAAAGCATAAATGTAATTGCAAACAGGAACGAGCCAAAATACATTCCTGCTTTACTGAAAATATTCTGAAATAACCACTGATAAAGAGGTTTATCACCAATCGGTATAAACCATAATAATATTGCCCCAATTTCTGACACGAGATATATAAACAATGGATTTCTGCCAAACACTTCAAAGAAATAATTAAACCGTTTTATTTTCAAAAAATCGATAAGGTAAACTAATGCAGCGATTAGCACACAATCAATTCCTACAGTAAGGAGTACATAACTGCCTGTCCAAAGCTTTTTATTGATAGGATGAAAATTATTCCAGCATAGTGCAAGAAAAATAAGTGCAATGCCGGCTAATAAAAGTTTCGTCAACCCTTCATAGCTGTTCCTCTTTTCCTGTATCCATTTGCCCGCAGCATAACCAAAAGTTACATTTGCAATAGAAGGTAACGTACTTAATAATCCTTCGGGGTCGAAAGCAACTCCTTCACCATGATATAAATGATTTGGACCAAACAACCACAGGTCCAATCTCGTCCCTGCATTGGTCATCATATCATAAGGATCAGCGCTCCCCCTGAACAATAATAAAATAAGCCAGTAGATAAAAAGAAAGGCGAGTGACAACCGCAGGACTGTATTCAACCTCAGATAATGGATCATTAAGGCTGCCGCACAATATCCTAATGCTATTCGTTGCAGTACTCCCATGATTCGTGTATTACCGATTGGATTACCGGACAAACCTCCACTCTCATTCCAGTGTACAAAAGGGAACCAATACATTAAGTAACCTAGTAAAAAAATAATGATCGTTCTCTTAAAAATCTTACCAAGCACTGCCCCATTGCTCATCGTACTCCATTTCTTTGTCACAAAACTCATGGCGTTCCCAACGGCAAACATGAATGAAGGAAAAACAAGATCAGTTGGTGTAAAACCATGCCACCGTGCATGAAGTAGTGGTGGATAAGCAGTTTCATAACTGCCCGGAGTATTTACAATGATCATAAAACAAACCGTCATACCGCGAAATACATCGAGTGCGGTGAACCGTGCTGGTTGCATAAGCAGCGTTTAGTTTCCCGAATGTAAATATTATATCCAGAATCTTTTAGATAATTCTGATTTAGAAGAATTTTCGGATAAGCCAGATAATAAATGTACCAAGCAAACTTAACAGGATCATTGTGGTGATAGGAAAATAAAATCTGAAGTTGTCTTTTTCGATCCTGATGTCCCCGGGCAGCCGGCCGATCCAATTCAATTTATCATGGAAAAAATAAATGATGATACCAACCAAAATGATAATTACACCAATACCAATTACCCATTTTCCGGTTTCGCTATTCATAATACAAAACTATAAAGAAGAAATTTCATCAGAAGGGGTATCCAATGCCAAGATTATAAATAATATTTTCTCTTCTCCATGGTTTTTGAAAAAACTTTATCTGGTCGATGACCCAGGGATTTTGTTCCCATGGCTTTCGTAACGGAAAAGCAATGTCAAGACGAATAACAAAAAGTGTAATGTCAAAACGAAAACCAATACCCGCATCCACTGCTAATTGAGTTAAGAATTTACTGGTGAATTCGCCGCCTGGCTTATGCGTATATGTGCTGTCATTCATCAGCCAGATATTTCCCGCATCGAGAAATAAAGCACCATATAACGGGCCATTGATCCTGAATCGAAACTCAGTATTTAATTCGAGCTTTATATCCCCGGTTTCATCTGGTAAAAAATCGAGTGTATCAATAAAGCGATAAGTGCCAGGACCCACTGACCGGCTTCTGAATCCGCGAAGGCTATTAGTTCCTCCAATAAAAAATTGCTTGATATAGGGAAGTTGAACAGAATTGCCATACGGAATGCCAACGCCAACAATTGCCCGGTTTACCCAGGTGGAATGTAATCCAAGCTTTCTATAAAATCGTCCATCCAATTCAAATTTTATATACTGTGAAAACGGTACATCACGGATTGTTACTACTTTCCCGTTCTTTACGTCAGCGCCGGAGGATAATCCCGCAATATTTCCTGAAAGATCAATCACGCCATTAAAAAAATATGCATTGGTTCGCCGTATACCAGTCGCTAATTGATTGTAAGTGTACTGATATGTAGCACCAAGGATAAATTGCTTTTGTATCGCACGGGCCAACAATGTATCCTGGTGAATAAGGCTGTCATATTCAGGTGTAACATTTGTTGGATGAACGTAATTAACACTGATAGGATAAAGCTCATGTTGTTTTACCAGACTTTCTTTCCACAAATAACCGTAAGCCGCCCGGAATGAATTTAATGTATAAAGCTTTACCCTGTTCATCATGTCATAGCCTAACTGGATATTCGTCCTGGGTACATAGCCGCCCTTTATTTTGAACCTTGCAAATGGCACCACGAATCTTGGTACGCCAAAGTTCATTTCACCGCCATAGCGAATCGTGTTGTATCCCCTTAATGCCCCACTGAATTGAACGTCCGATCCCGTATAAGCACTTATGATTAAATGCTCTCCCCCCTTTAATAGATTTCTGTCTTTCCAATTAACAGATATCATAGTCCCGTTCAGGTTATTTGATCGTGTAGCGGCAGAAAATTCAGCTCCCAATGATTTTCTTGGCAATGGTGTGAGGTAATAAAATACATCGATATAGGCAGAATCGGTGTCCCGGTTGATCACAAATCTATTTATTACAAATTTGAAAAGATCGAGATTGACAAGGCGACTGAGTGTAAGATTATGATCAGTGCGATTATAAACATCTCCCGGTTCAAACTTCATGGATTCACTGAACAACCAGGGTTTGTATCTTTTCCTCCTGTCAATTATATAATAGCCTTTATAGTATTGTGCCTGTGATCTGCTGCTGTCAATCCGTTCCATATTCAAACTATATCCCGTATATATGTGGACATCTTTTATTCTATAAACTTCTCTTGATTCTATAGGTATATCGGGTTTAACTGTTACAAACATATTAACAAGGTTATTACCCAATGTAGTGTCTGTCTTTACCAATATAAACTCGGGACTAAAAAAATAGAAACCCCTTTCTTTCAGATAGCCGTCAATACGAATACGTTCCGCCTTGATCACGTCAAGATCAAATGGTTTTCCGGGCATCAATAATGACTCCATGCTACTTTTACGGATTGTCGCAAACAGCGCATTACTATCTTCAGGAAAATGAATTGCATTGATCATATATTGCCTGCCGGCTTCTACACTATAACGCGCATGCGCTTTTTTTCTTCGCAAAATTGTGTCGCCCGCCACCTTTGCACGGAAGTATCCTTTGTTTTCCATATGGCTTTGCAATACCCGAACATTTTGTTGCAGGTCGACCTGGCTTAACAAGACAGGTGGCTCACCATTTTTATCCCTGATCCTTCCAAAAAATGAATTTGCTTTTTTCTTTCTAAACAAATTGTAAATGGAAAGTTTCAGGCGAAGCCCAAGAAGTTTTGAATTCGGTTTAGGTCTTGTTAATCCTTCAAGATCTTCGGTCAATACTTTTTTCTCCCGAACTGTTGTAGTGCCATTAACGTCTATGTTGGCGCCCGTATATAATTTATCATTTGCCGGTAAATGTCTTGTACTGCTGCAGGAGGTTATGAAAAGATATGCCGTTGCTAAAATGATGCTATGATATTTACCAAATCTCATTATTGCTTGTTTTGATAATTCACACCATCCACTCTTTGATTTTTTCTTTTTCTTAATAATTCGCTGAAACGATTATAATCCACACTGATAAGAAAACTTATCCCTGTTTCAATAATATAACCATCCACAATTCCTTCATACCTGTTTTTCCTGTAAAAACGTATCATATACCTCCCATCCGGGCTAAGAGAATAGTTAATATTCAGATCTCCAAAGACGTTATTCGCTTTTTGGTTACTATTCTTTGGACCTTCCAATTCAAAATTGCTGCCAACAGAAACTGTTAATCGTTCATTCAGGAGCCGCTTGCTTAACCCTATATTTAAGTCTGTTCTGCTTCTCTGTTCACCGGTAGTGTAATCATCTGTGGATTGTACATCAAATGTCAGGTCAACTCCATCAATAAGCCCTGCTGCAAGTTTGTTAAGCTGCTCGGTCATTAACTTGCTCACACTTTGACGGGCATAAGAAGACGCGCTGAACACTGGAGTACTGCTTGCCAAAGGATTTTGACCGACAAAGCGATTCAATAATAATAAAGCGAATACCTGGCGATTGGTTTCACCTGGTTCTTGTCTTAACTCTTCAAGTCTTCTTTCTACCTGTGTAATGATATCATTGGAAACACCATAATTCTTATCTGCTGGCAGTACAATATCAAATGCAAGCTGCGGCTGCATTAATTCTCCTGTCATTTTTAACCGAACTTCAAAAGGCAGCTTTTGCAGGTAGGTATTTCGTATTGCCTGTGAAGAAGCGGCAATTTGGTTCTGCACAAGATCGATCGGCGCTGTATTGGCAATATAAACTGCGTTTACATCCATCGTGGCTTTCGTAGGCTCGTTTAACCAGGTAATACTGCTTCCCTTCTGAATATCAAAACGACGACGCAAAAAATTAAAAGTTATTTCGTATGCCCCTTTTTCCAATTCATAATTACCAACCAATGTAATTTTCCCACTCGGATCAATACCAGTTGATAAAACCGCTTCACCTTGCAGATTGATGAAGTCTCCATTGGCTTCATCAATAATGATATTAAAAATTGCTTCCTTCTTTATTTCAATATTGGATATTATGTTCATTCCTTTGAATGGAGATATATTTAAGGAATCATATTCAAGGAAAAGTGAATCATTTCCGGGAGCATCCATATCTACAAATTCAACGATGCCTTCTCTTGCCACAACACCCGGTTCCTGTTGCGGAATTACAACAGAAAGATCAGTACCGTCATTCACTGTAATATTACCGTCTACGTTTGGTGTCCTCTCTGTTCCACTTACATGCATGTCAGTTGTAATAACAAGCTTACCATAATAGATCTTGTTATCCTTTTTCGTTGTATTTAATACCTGGAAGTTGTTGGCATTTACATCGATATCAAAATCGTAGTTGGTGAAATTGGGTGTTTGTATGCTTCCGTTCAATCTCATTTCATTATTCGCCGTATCCCTGACCACAAAATCATCAAATTGAAACCCATTTTCCGTAACGTTGATCTTTTCACCATCAATTCTATATTGACTTCCTAATATCGTAGTAGCAAAACTGGCCTTGTCAAAATTTATCGGTCCATTGATCTTTGGTTCGTTAACCGTTCCTTTAATAGTAATATCTCCATTCACGCTGCCTGAAGCATTTTTTATCAAATTGCCAAATGCTCCTTCCAACGTTGCAAGCTGTAGTTGACGGACAGCGAGATTTAGATCGAGTGCAATATCCTTTTCACCTTGCGGAGCAAATGAACCGGTTAATGAAATATCATTACCTCTCCCCGTTATGGTTGCATTTGTGTTATACCTGTTACCGGAAACATTATCGACTTTTACAACAGCGTTGCCTATTGTATCGCCTTTCATGCTCAGATCATTAATTGTAAGATCGCTTGTGAAAACAGGTTGCTTTAATATATTAGTGAAAACCATTTGTCCATTCATAGAGCCATTTACCAGTAATGAATCTGATTTCATAATTGCGGTGATGGTCGACAATTGGAAATTGGTGAACCCAACATTCAATTGTTGTCCCTGGCTTTGAAGAGATAATCTTTGATCATACTTTTGAAGTATAAAATTGTTGGCAATTATATTATCCTTTGTGATCGTAAGTGAGTTGTTGGCTGAAACAGTCCACTTTTCATAGTTCAGCAATAAACTGTCGGGACGAAGGTTTAGCGTATAATTTCCTTGTGTCGGCTGACTCAATATACCGCTCAAATAATACTTATCTTTTCCACCTATATCATCAATGTCTAAGCTGAAATCTATTTTATTATTTAACGCAGTTGCTTTTAATTGTGTATGATAAAGATTATGTCCGATCCCCTGGATATGTTGTACATCCGCGATAAACTGTAATCCCGCATCGGTGGTATTTACTGTTACATTTATACCATTGATTGCACTGCCATTATAAAAGATATATGGTGAAGTCATAACGGCGGACAGACCCTGTTCAGTGGATGCCCTCCCCTCAATATGAATTGGTTCAAATGATTCCAGTCCTGGTATAAACGCCGTCAATGCAGGCGCATTGGATATATCGGCAGTGAATGAGAAATCATAGGGCTGCACATTTGAAATTGTACTCGCCGGAGTAACTGAAAAATACGGCTCAATACTTTTCTGAAAGATCATACCAAGATCAGTGTAGCGATACTGACCACTTAATCTTGCATTGGCCACGTCGCTTCGCAACGTCATAAACTGAGCAGTATCGTTTCTTCCGGAAACAAATTGAATTGTATCCAATGGCAATCGTTGTGAACCTGTTACCAATAAAGCTTGTGTTATTAAAACATCTGCTTCCAAATGATTTGCACTCATCACAGGTATGGTGCCTTCTATCTTTCCTCTTGCAAGTAACGGCTCGGGGGTAAGGCCAAGTGGAAATGTTTTGATGCTATCCAGCATTCCCGTAAAACGGAATGAAGGGTTAGAAGATATATTACCGGTAATTGTTCCCTTAAAATCAATATTGGGATCATTGATATCTGTTATTACATTAAGTGAAGATCCCTGAAGTCTCCCATCAACATTAATATTCCTGTATACATAATCATTATACGTAATGGAATAAACATCCCCTTTGAATTCTGTATTCATTTTATCAGGGGTGAGCCCCTTTCCTGAAACGGTAACACTTGCGCTGACGTTTCCAAGCTGATCATTTCTCAGGATTGAGCCCAGGT
>JAICGN010000164.1 GCA_025923075.1 Chitinophagaceae bacterium | reverse complement strand
CATTTATTTATTCCTTTTACAGATGCTACATCCGGCCGGGAGACTTATGAAAGTGGCCGGTATATTGACCTAGAAATCGATGATATTAAGAATGATAAGATCCTGATCGATTTCAATCGAGCTTACAATCCCTATTGTGCATACATGAGCGGAAAATATAATTGTCCTATCCCTCCCGCTGAGAATCGGTTAACTGTTGCTATTCGTGCGGGCGAAAAAGCCTTTGCAAAACCCCATTGATCAACTGAAAGTTTTTTTTAATCCTTCATCAAAACTTAGTGGTTCATAGCCCAACTCTTTTCTCGCTTTATCAATGATAAAGCCTGTTTTGGGTGGCCTTCTGGCTGGTTGACTAAAGCCGGCTGCTGTCACTTTTTTAATCACGGAGCTATCAAGCCGAAGATGTTCTGCAGTTTTAATTGCCATTTGATAAGGCGTCAAAATGTCTTTTCCGGATAAGTGAAAAATGCCAGTGGCTTTCCTTTCAATGATAGAAACAATACCCCTCGCAAGATCTTCAACAAAGGTTGGCGTCCGAAGCTGGTCGTCAACGACGCTGTACTCCTCTCCTTTTTCCAGTTTTTCTTTTACAATTTTCAGAATATTACTGTGGCCTGAATGATTTTTTCCATAAACCAACACCGTACGGACAATAGCCCAATTAAATTCATATTCTTTTACAGCTTCCTCTGCTTCAAGCTTTGTACGACCATAATAATTGACGGGATCGGGTTTATCATCTTCATCGTACATTCCCGTTTCACCATCGAAAACAAAATCAGTGGAAACAAAAACAAAAAAACTTTTCAGATTGGCTGAGTTAATAAGCAATTGCACTGTTCCTTCTACATTCACGAGATAAGCAAGCATCTGGTTCGTTTCGCATTCATCAGGTTTGCTCATAGCGCCGGCATGTATCACTACAGCAGGCTTTATATTTTCAAAAACATCATGAATAGAGAATGGATCAGTAAAATCCATCGTGAGCCATTGAAAATTCTTATCGTAAGTAAATGGTAAACGACATTCGCCTTTGCCAGTGGCAGTTACTGAAAAGTTCTTTGTGAGTAGTTGTTCAACAAGATAATAGCCGAGGAAGCCGTTCGCGCCTGTGATAAGGATCTTCATAACGGGAAAATACAGCTAATTGATACAAAAGATCAGCAGTATCGTGTTTTGCTCCAACGCTTTTTTCATGTATTTTTGCCGGCCTCCTGCGCTTGTCGAAGGATGGTCCCGTAGCTCAACTGAATAGAAGCATCCCGACGATACTGTCAGGAAGGTTTCAGGTTGAATGGGGAATGAACAAATTAAAAATATGGTCCCGTAGCTCAACTGAATAGAGCATCTGACTACGGATCAGAAGGTTTCAGGTTTGAATCCTGACGGGATCACTGAAAATCAAAAGGTTTCGAGCAATCGGGACCTTTTATTTTTGGCTTGCATACATTACATACACATACCAGATCCACCGGATCAAAATGGAAAAAAATCCTGCTTAGAGGAGTCCTATAATTGCTAACTTGACTGGACATAAACTAAAAGATCAGTTTTACTTATTAAAAAACAAATTGGTATGAAGAAAATATTTGTCTTGTTTTTATTAATCTCACCGTGCATTATTTTTTCGCAAATGACGAAAAGGGATAGTCTCTGGCTTTTATTAAAACCTTTCGTTGGCGAATGGAAAGGCGACGGCGGCGGTCAGCCGGGCAAGGGAAAATATGAAAGAAGTTACCAATTTATTCTTAACAAAAGGTTTATTGAGATCCGTAATAAATCAACGTATGAACCAACGACACAACATCCCAATGGCGAAGTGCATGAGGACATTGGTTATTTCAGTTACGACAATACCAGAAAAACTTTTATGCTTCGTCAATTCCATGTAGAGAGTTTTGTGATCCAGTACAGGATCGACAGTATATCCGCTGATAAGAGAACAATTGTGTTCATTTCTGAATCAATTGAAAATATACCTTCCGGATATCGAGCTAAAGAAACGTATCGGCTCATCAGCGATAATGAAATAGAAGAAACCTTTGAGATTGCCGAGCCAAATAAAGAGTTTGCGGCTTATTCGAAGGTGAAACTTGTTCGTCAGAAATAATTTATTCACTAGTCTTAGGTCTCCGGTTAGTTACTATTTTTTAGCTTTATTGCTATGTCACAGTCCCGGCAATTGGCTGCTATTATGTTTACTGACATCGTCGGTTACACTGCTTTGATGGGGAAGGATGAACAGAAGGCTTTCGACTTATTAAATAAAAGCAGGCAGATTCAAAAACCAATAATTGATGAGTTCAATGGCGTTTGGATTAAAGAACTTGGCGATGGCGTGATGGCGAGCTTTAAAACTGTTTCCGATGCGGTAAACGCCGCAATGAAGATTCAGCAAACATGTAATGCCAATAAAGAATTTCAACTGCGTATCGGCATTCACCAGGGCGAAGTGGTAATTGAGGAGAATGATATGTTTGGTGACGCAGTAAACATTGCCTCCCGACTACAAAGCATTGCGTCGCCAGGTTCTATTTTTGTTTCAGAAGTTGTTCATCATAACGTTTCCAACAAAAATGACATTAATACCGAATTTGTTAGGACGGAAAACCTAAAGAATGTAAAAGACCCGGTTAAGATATATCGAATCAAATTCGATGGCTCTCCTCCTGCACCTCATCGACCACTTAAATCAATTAAACGAAAAAACTTTGCTTTCATGTTTCTCGCAGTCATAGTAACCACCATAGTCGGTTATTTTATTTTTCAAGGCTCAAAAAAAACGAATGTGACTGCTACCAATAACGAGGCCATTGATAGATCGATTGCCGTATTACCATTTGAAAACCGAAGTAATGACAAGGACCAGGAATACTTTAGCGACGGGTTGAGCGAAGAACTAATAAACATGCTGACAAAGATTCCTGAATTGAAAGTGATCGGCCGCACTTCTTCTTTCGCATTCAAAGGAAAAAATGAAGACTTGCGCACGATAGGTCAGAAGTTAGATGTAGCTCATTTATTAGAAGGAAGTGTACAGAAAGATGGTAATAAGATTCGGGTGACCGCAACTTTAATAAGAGCATCTGATGGCAAAGGCCTATGGAATGATAGTTATGATCGTGATCTGAGTAATATTTTTAAGTTACAGGATGAGATCGCTCAAACCGTTGTGCAACAATTAAGGCTTAAGCTTTTGCAGTTCCCTACGACCAACGTTGCTGGCAGCGGTAATGTTGACGCTTATAATCTTGTACTACAGGGTAATTATTTTTATGACAAGTTGGATAAAGAAAATGTTGCTAAAGCTGTAGACTTCTACAGCCAGGCCCTTGCAATTGACTCTACTAATGCCCGTGCCTGGGGAAAATTGGCAAATGCTATTTCAAGGCAGGCATGGCAAAATTATATTGACCAGAACCGGGGTTATGAAAAAGCAAGGCATGCAGCGCTGAAAGCTATTTCGTTGGATAATACGCTTGCTGTCGGATACCTGGAATTAGCGGACATTAAACTTTATCATGATTTCGATTGGAAAGGAGCAGAAGAAATATATCAGAAGGCACTTAGCCTTGAACCGCAAAATGCCGAAATAATAGTTGGCAATGGCAGTCTGAATGAAGCAATAGGATCATGGAAAGAGGCAGCCAAGTTTTATAAGCAAGCCATAGATCTCGACCCTCTTAAACCTATTTACTATTTGGGCATGGGAAATAATCAAACTGCAGTCGGCCAGTTTAATGAAGCAATTTTATCTTTCAAAAAAGCGTTGGAAATTGATCCCCGGTTCCAACGTGCCCACCTGTATCAGGGTATAAATTATTTGTTACTTGGAAAAACCGAGCTTGCATTGAAGGAGATACAGCAGGAAAATAATGAACTATTTAGAACATTTGGATTAGCATTGGCCTATCATGCCCTTGGACGAAAACAGGAAGCGGACGAAAGATTGAAGGAGTTTACAGAAAACTATCAAAATAACTGGAGCTACCTGCTGGCGCAATTATATGCTTTCCGGGGGGAAAAAGATCAGGCATTTGCCTGGCTGGAAACCGCGTATAACAAAAAAGACAGTTGGTTGTTTTGGGTAAAAGGAGATCCGTTATTGAGGAATCTGAAAACAGATCCACGATATAATGAGTTCCTAAAGAAGATGAATTTGAAACCCGATTGATCTAATTTTAAAAAAGAATGTCCACGCAATCCCGCCAACTCGCAGCAATCATGTTTACCGATATTGTCGGATACACTGCTTTAATGGGAAAGGATGAACAAAAGGCATTTGAACTTCTCAGAAAAAACCGCGAAATTCAGAAGCCTCTCATTAAACTTTTTCATGGTTCATGGATAAAAGAATTAGGCGATGGTGTGTTGGCAAGTTTTCACACTGTAACAGATGCAGTTTTTTGTGCAGCCGCTATTCACGAGGCAGGTAATAATATAGAAGGATTGCAATTAAGAATTGGAATCCATTTAGGCGAGGTAATATTTGAAGACAAAGATGTGTTTGGTGATGGAGTAAATATCGCCTCGAGACTGCAGGCAATGGCCTCGCCAGGCACTACCTGGGTTTCGGAAGCAGTTTATAAAAACCTGGTCAATAAAAAAGAAATCTCTTCGGAATTTATAAGAGAAGAGACGCTAAAAAATGTAAGCGAGCCGGTAAAAATGTATGAAATATCAGTAAAAGAAATTCCCGGTTATCTTCCGGATAACATTAAAGCCTATCAAAAACAAACCAGCATCGGCAAACCATTAAGAAAGAAAACAATTTTTATTACAGCGATAATTCTATTTGTTGGTTTAGTTGCTGCTTACCTTCTGTTTTTTAATAAGCAAACAAAACAAACTGCCGCATTCCAATCCACCGGGGAAAAATCAATTGCCGTTTTACCCTTTGTAAATATGAGCAATGATAAGGACCAGGAATATTTCAGCGATGGTATTACAGAGGATATCATTACCCAGGTATCAAAAATCGGTGATATGAAAGTAATATCACGTACGGCAATAATGCAATACAAAGACACGAAAAAAACAGTGAAGGAAATTGGTAAGGAACTTGATGTTTCCACTATTCTTGAAGGAAGTGTTCGTCGGGCAGGGAACCAAATTAGGATTGTGGCACAATTGATCAACGTAGAGACCAATGAACATCTCTGGGCAGAAACTTATGATAAGGATTTTACCCAAATTTTTGCAATCCAAAGCAATGTTGCGGAACAAATTGCATCTGCTCTGAAAACAAAGTTTATTGCCGGTAAAGACCAGGCTAAAGAGCATTCCCGCGAACGTCTGAAAGCTTATGATTCTTATTTGCGTGGGAAATTCTATTTCAATGAATCCACCAAAGAGTCTGTTGATTCTTCGATAACCATATTTGAACAAACTGTTACAATAGATCCGGAGTTCGCACTTGGCTATGCAGCCCTTGCGCTTGCATACGCCGAAAAATTTTTCAACTATGATGCAGCGAAGAAATGGAAAGAAAGTGCATCTGTAGCATTGGAGAAAGCGATTTCACTGAATCCGGATCTTCCTGAAGCTTATCATACCCGTGCAAGATTGATGTGGACCCCAGAGAACCATTTTCCGCATGAACAGGCAGTGGCGTCGTTACGATATGCACTGTCTCTAAGACCAAGTTTTATTGAAGCGAGAAATCTTTTGTCCGGTATATACTCACACATAGCTATTCACGCTAAAGCATTGGAAGAAGTACAAAAAGCAAGGGCATTAAATCCATTGGATTTGGAAACTCTTGCGCAAACAGGTCATCAATTGTATTATCAGGAAAAATATTCCGAGATGCTTGCTGTCTTTGAAAAGTTGCCAAAAAAATATGGCTGGCCATTTAACGGCAGCAGAACTGCGGAAGCATTGCTTCGGACCGGTCGCAGGAATGAAGCGAAACAAGTGATAGACGAGCTATTGCTGAATTTTCCCAATCATGCACACAGCAACAGTATTGCTGCTGTGTTTTTTGCAGCGGGAGGGCAAAATGAATTAGCGGAACAGAAAATCGAGGTTGCAATTAACGGCGGACAAGCCCTGGGACATTTCCATCACACTACCTACCATGCCGCAGTAGTCTATGCACTAATGAATAAAACCATAGATGCTATTAACTGGTTAAAGCAAACCGCGGACGATGGCATGCCTTGTTATACCATGTTCATTAGCGATCCCTACTTCAACAATTTAAGGAAGCTGCCGGAATTCAGGGATTTTCTGGATGTCCAGAAAAAGCAATGGGAGTACTACAAGGCAACATTATAGTTTGTTATCAGTATTTCAATTCGTTCGTGCCCACGTTTCAGTTCTTCCGAATAGAGATACACCAACATATCCCCGGACTTTGAGTGTATTGTTATCTTTTAAGTACATATAAGAACTATAAATCTTACCACTTTCAGGATCGTATATATCACCATTCTTCCATTCATCATCGCCATCAAAGTTAAATCCGGTAAGGATTATGAGTCCGACAATTGGGTTATTTTGTTTTGCTTTATCCGGGTTATTGGCATCAGCACGTTGCTTTCCGTTTTCAATAGGATTCTTTAGCCAGATGATCTTGCCATAATATTTCTCACCGGATTTATATATCTGAATTTTTGCTGGTTCTTTTCCGCCAGTCATCCAGACACCAAGAATGTCATCAGCTTTGATCTGAGAGAACGATTTAAACGATAGCAACGAGGCAATCGCTATAAATGATACTGTTCTTTCTTTCATACGTCGATTTCAGGTAAAGGTTTTTCTCTTTGTTTCAGATTTTCAAAAGCAGTATCGTAGTCGGGCCGCAATGTTCCCATCCACCGATCCCATATTGTAAAATATAAGCCATAATTGCCTTTAAAAAATTGGTGATGCTGGTTGTGGCTGACAGAAGTGTTGATCCACTTGCCCAGCCAATGCTTATTAAATCCTTGGGGATAAATTTCAAAGCCTAAATGCCCATATACGTTATATACAAGGCTGATAACAAAAAACCAACTTAGGTGAATGCTATGAACAGGAATAGTAAAAAGGAAGATGACGAAGATCATTGATTCTACAACCGCTTCCAATGGATGAAAAGCATAAGCAGCCCACGGTGAAGGATTCGTAGATTTATGATGGACAAGATGGACCATTTTAAAAAGCCAGGGATGGTGCATGACGCGATGGGCCCAGTAAAAATAAGCATCGTGCATAAAAAGCATCAAGGGAAAGGCAAGTACAAAATAAACAGTTCCATGTTCATCTATATGTTTATAAAAAGTAGTATGTGGTCTTATCGCATCGCTGTAAAGCATAATCAAAGGAGGTATTGAAAAAATGATCACTGACAGCGCAGAGAAACCTAACTCCCTCGCATAATCTTTCACTTTAGGAAACTTCAATTGTATTTTTTTATAAGAAACTCTTTTTCTGAAAAAAACATAATACACAAGGAAGAAAGGCAGCGAGATAAAAAAATACTTTACTGCATTGTCAAGAAGGATCAAAATAAATTCATCCCATTTCATAATCTTGAATTTTGATTTCAAAACTATAAATCACACCAAAAATAAAAACTAACCTGGGTTATTTTTATTTGCGTGCTAGTCTGCGCCGGAGACGACTAAGGCTGGGTGCTTCAATACCAAGATAGCCTGCTATATATTTTACCGGTATTCTTTGCAAAGCCCCCGGAATTGTATTTTCAAGAGCAAGGTATCTTTCTTCAACACTCATCGTTTTTCTGTTTTGTTCATTGAGCAAAACATTTCTTAGTTCTTCTGCAAGTATTTGGCTGAATAAAGTTTCAAATTTCGGATTTGCTTTAAAAATCACAGGCAGGTATTCCTTTTTCAGAATCAGTGTTTCACAATCTTCAATAGCAATAAAATTTTTATGTGAGGGATTATTATTGGCAAGCCCCTCTGTATAAGTGAAAAAACATCCTTCATGTTTAAATTCAGAAGCTATCTCATTTCCGGTGTCATCAACAAAAGTTGTTATAATAAACCCTTTATTAAGGAAACCGATGAAACGGCAGTACTCACCAGCTCTCAATATATAATCTCCTTTAGCAAATTTTTTGAAGTCGCTGTATTTGAGACTTTCTTCAATCTCTTCCCGGTTGATTTCAATCCGTTG
>JAICGN010000163.1 GCA_025923075.1 Chitinophagaceae bacterium | reverse complement strand
GTGGGTCCATTAAAGCTTGCCACATTTGCATGACTATCGTTTATTTCGCTAACCATACCCATTAATGCAAAATTGTAAGTAAGCGTGTCAGTGGCATTTAAGAGTTCTGGTATATATTCAGTGAGAACGCTGTTCCAGTTGCGATCGATCAGTTTCTTGTAAGGATAAAAGTATTGAATCGCATTCCACCAGTTATAAAGGGCAAACAATCTTTTTTCGGCAAAAGGAACCGGTTCATGCACATAACGACCTGGCATGGGAGGAACAAATCGCATACTCAGACCCGCTCTTGTTACTGCTGACAGATCATTTTTGTTTTCGGATAATAACTCCACACATCTTTTTACAAACGTGCCAGAAAGACTGGTGTCGGAAACATGATCAATGTGCCAATCAGGAACAGGAACGAATTGGTTATCGTTAATCAAAAAATCGCTTACTCGGAGATTTACAAATAGTGAATCTGTTAAGTCAACGGTAACCATCTTCCCTACCGGATATTCTGCTTCGCTTCCTTCAAAAATAATTTTACAAAGTCCGGCAGCTTTCAATGATTGAATAAAATTGGCTATTGGACGATCAAGGTTTGTTCCTGTGTTAAAAATGATCAATAAAGGCTTTTGGAATGGTTTTCCCCTTGGCGTTAATACCGGCCATCCACCCTGTGTAAAAATTTTCCATCCACTTAAGTTGAACTTCCGATCGCTTTGTGACAGAAAACCCTGATGATAAATGCTGCGTTCATAGACATAGGGCAGCGATACCCCGCCAAGATGATTGGCAATAATAGCTGGTAAATAATATTGAAATGCCCATACACCATCTTCCAATATGTTTTTTGCGTTACGTAAATCTAATATGATAGCTTTTGCACTGTCCCATTGTGAAGGAATTAAACCTTGC
Source organism: Chitinophagaceae bacterium (assembly GCA_025923075.1). Taxonomy (GTDB): domain Bacteria; phylum Bacteroidota; class Bacteroidia; order Chitinophagales; family Chitinophagaceae; genus VBAS01. Next base: position 7,289 of record JAICGN010000163.1, on the reverse strand, counting down.
TGGGAAATTATATTATCCCATTTTGCAGCGGCAGTGGGAAACGCAAAATACCATATATCATTAGGGAGTTTATGTACGGCCGGTTTATAGGGATCTGATGTAAATAGAAGCGATGAGGTTGGAACAAGCTTTTTTATTAATTGAGTGGAAGGATCATTTAAACGGCTCAACATATCCTTTACACATCGTTCAAAGTTTTCTGCGGAAGGATCAGCAATTAAACTGGCAGTTGGACTTAATATCAAACTGTCGGTGGCAATTTCTCCGGTTGCCATTTTAGGATGAAAATAATGGAGCATGCCCCAAAGTCTTCCAAGATCGGCGAGGCGTTTTATTTCCAGCTCTGAATATGTTCTTTGTGCTGTAACATTCAGCGTGCAAAAAATTGCCAGCAATGAAGCTAAGATTCTCATAGTTTCTAATTTATAAGATTAGTTGTTTCTGTTTTCTTCTTCGGTTGCCATTTCCTGTAAGCAAATGACCCTAGCAGCCATTCAAATTGTAGTAAGATCTTTTGCGAAAAGGTCCATTTATTTGCGATAGTGATGGGTGGCTCCATGTTGGTGAGTCTTGTTTTGATTAAAAAGCATTTTATCGCTTTAGCTTACCTGCATCTATCCGTGTTGGCGTATCCTTTCCACTGATAATACTTGTTGCACTTAATGAAATTGCTTTTATAACCTCATTCATATTTTTATAATCCAGCTTAATGTATCAGGATAAAATTTATAAGGTGATCCTGCGAGATTTTCTTGAAGGATTTTTCCAAAATCAGAATGTTCATACCCTGTGATATCTGCTGCACCCACACCTTTTTCACTTATCCTTCCGATCATTTCAATATTAAAACCTGCAATTATAGATGCAGAATCATACTGCCGGATGAAATACATTGCGCCAAATCCTTCCTTCTCCTCAATTGTGAAGGCGGAAAACAATAAACTGCGTTCATTATTTTTCTTTTTACTGAAATGATGGGCCAGTTGAATAATAGCCGCCACGCCGGATGCATCATCATTGGCCCCATTGTAAATAGAATCATTTTCAGCATTTGGCTTGCGGATTCCCAAATGATCATAATGCGCAGAAAAAACAATTCTCTCACTACTGAGCTTTTTCCCGGGCAACAGGCCAACCACATTTTTCGCTTCTTTATATTCAGCCCGTTGCCGGTATTCTACTGACCAGTTTTCAGGTTTCTTATCTGTCAGTACTACAATTACATCTTTATCCCAATTATAAAAACTATTATACTCCGGAAAATCGCAATAATATTTCTGATATTGCGATGAAATACCGCTCAAAATTTTTCTATGACTTGTATCAGCAAATATGACCAGGTTTTTTTTCTGCGTTCTTCTTAGTTTTCCAGCCCGCAATAAGAAAGTATCTGTTTTGCTTATATACGCTGTGTCGAAATCGGTCGATCGTTCATTTGCTTGTAGCAGTTCTTTGTTAGTAATAGCAAAAACATTTTTTTCTTCTATTGGTGCGCTGTCTAAAACAACATTCGCTAACACAAAGTGGAGCTGTGTGACAGTGAACGGCTGTATAAAAGATTTTCCATCCCATGGTTGCAGACCTGCTTTTTTAAACTCATCGGCAATAAAAGCCGCTGCCTTATCTATACCGGGTGTAAAGGGAAATCTTCCGGCAAGCTCGTCGGAGGCAAGAAATTTTACAATTTGTTCTGTCTCTTTTAAATGTTTCCATTCATTTTTCTTTTGTGCCAACGAATGAATGGCTATTGTTGAAAGGAGGAGGAAGATGGCAATCTTTTTCATAAACATAGTTTTGAGTAAATCATAACCAGTTATTGTTCACTTTTCAACTTGTTCGCAATATCTCTCGCTTCTATATTTGCCGGATCCATCTGAAATGCTTTTTCATAATTGATAATGGCATTCTTCTTATCGCCTTTTACCAATAACGCTTCAGCGTAACTATCGTATACATTGGCCGAGTTTGGATAGTTCTCTATGTTCTTTTTAAAGAATTCAAGGGCCTTATCAATATCTTTATTCTGCAGGAAAGTATATCCATAATTATTGACAATATTTTCTGGGGGTTTCATCGTATAACCATATATTTTGGAAAGCCCGAGGTAATGATTTTCCAGGATCGAATAGGTGACGTCTGATGGATCTTTTTCACCAACAGGTTTGTCCAGCATGAATAAATAGTGAAACCCGTCATACCATGTTTCAATAGAGGCATGTCCTCCTTTTGGGTAATAAGTGAATTGATAAGTAAGGCCTTTTAGATTTTTCTTACGCAGAAGCGAATCAATTAAGCTTGCATTTGTCAAGTAATGTTTTGCTTCATTGCCTACACTAAAGAAAAGCCGGTTGTTTCTCTCAGTTGCATTGTTGATAGCTTTTTCTGCGATTTTCATATATTCACTCTGGTTGATATACATTGCCGGACTACTTGCCAGGTAGCCATCAAACATCTCATGATGGGTTAAGAATGCATGCATAACAAAGAAACCACCAAGAGAAGCCCCGGCGAGAACACGGTATGGCTTCTTCTTATAATCCTTTTCAACAAAAGGAAAAACCTCTTCTCTTATATATTGCAGGTATTTATCGGCACCGCCACTTGTTTTATAAATTGAGCTGTCCTTAGCATTCGCAACAAGAGGAGTAAGATCCCTCTGCCGCCCCGAAGGATTGATACTGCCGGTTTCGCTTATATAGGAAGGTTCATTTTCTATGCCAACCACTGTAATTGGTGGTCTGCCTGTTGGGAAACGTTCACATAGATAATTAACTACGGTAAAAAAATAATCGGCGAAATATTCACCATCCAACACATATAAAACCGGGGAAACGGTTTCAGCATATTCGGGCAGTACGGGCGGCTTATAGATAGTTATCTTTCTTTTTTGATTTAAGATCTTTGATTGTATGGTGAACTCTTTAATGTCCGGTTTGGCCTTGCTAAACCGTGATTGTGCTTTTACCTGCATTGATAAACCGATGTAGAGAATAGTTAGGAAGAACAGAAGCATTTTTCTTTTCATAATGGTTTGTTTTAGGTTTAAAATTTGCAAAGATTCTAATCACTTCACAACAGGCACAGACATGAATTTTTCATTGATAAGGAAACAATGGGAGTGAACAGTTTTACTACGAGTATAGAGGCTACTAACAGAGAAAAAATGGTAAAATGTGTGAATGATTTTTAAACAGGAAAGACCACAGGCAGGTTTGTGTTTTAAAGTTAATTTAAAAAAGAGCAAAAATTCAATCTTCTCATGATGATATGAATCAATATTTCAATTTTTCCTGAATCAAAAGGTTTGTAGTTTTTTTATTTTCCAATGTTTTTAATCATGAATAGATTTCTTTCAGTGGGGTGGAAGAAGATAATGCCTTATTCAAACATAATGATTGAAAGAATCCTTTCATATCACACTTTAGTGTGAAGGATATGGTTTATTAATATTAATTTTTACGGTGCAACTTCTTCTTCTTTTTTCAACACTGATTTTGCATAATCTTTTATTGAATGCAGCTTCACTGGAATTTTCTCGAGTACCGGTCTCATATCTATTGCATCGCCATTGGCATAAAAGATCATTAGGTTGGTAAATATTTTTTGCCAGTAATCTGTAGCTTCATCTGCCTGTTGTTTCAATGCGGCCACCGGGATATAATTAACTGTAAAAGGATGATCGCTGACCTTTTCAAATTCCTTTATCACTTGTGCAGGACTTATTGCTTCGGGTCCGCCGATCTCTAATGTCTTGTTTTTTGCTGTGTCCTTATGCACGCTTGCCACGGCAAATTCAGCTACATCTTTATACGAAACATAACTGATTAGTTGATTTCCGTCGCCGGGTATTTGTGCCGCATGATCGGGATAATTGAATCCCAATGCCGGGCTTAACCACACTTCCATAAAAATGGATGCTTGCAGAATTGTATATTTCATCCCGCTGCTTATGATTGCTCGTTCTGCAGTTCGCTTCGCTTCCGTGAGCGGATTCGCTGTCGCATTTTGATGCCGGAAAGAAATAAAAATAAAATGTTTTACGCCGGTTTCTTTTGCTGCAGCTACCAGGTTAAGGTTGCCATCATGATCCACGCTTTGAATGTTATCTCCTTCTTGTCTTGACAAAGTGGAAGAGACAGTTGTGATCACCGTATCACAGCCCGTACATGCATTTATCAACGAAGCCTTATCCTTAAAATCACCCTCAGCTAAACCACAGCCCATTTGTTTTAATGCATTAATTTTTTCCGGTGAAGAAGTTTTTCTTACCAATGCTCTTACCGTTTTTTGTTGTGTGGCAAGCTGGCGGCAGATCTCACTACCGAGCAATCCTGTTGAACCTGCTACGAGTATCATAACTTATTGTTTTGGTTGTTAAAAATAATTGTTGGGGATACGGAAAAAAAGTTTGCATGAGTAATTGTGATGTATGAATGAGTGTTACAGGGTAATCGGCAAATAAGACAAGGTATTTCGCAAATAATTTCATTCCTATTGTGAATATACATGTTGCGGCAAGAAGATTCCAATACCTCAATTGGGGTACAATTGTAAAAACCCGGAAATTTGATTTACTTCAGTATATGGATCTGCCGGATTTACAACATCTTTCGCCCGAAGACAGGGAACTCATCCTCCGATCTCAGCAAAAAATTTTGCCGGGGCAGGATGAGAAGATGCTTGTTGCGATGGAATCCTTTGCCGAACTACTGGATAAGGTGGGCCTGCATAGTGAGGCGAGAAAATATTTTCAGAATATTATTTCCTCAACTTCTGATATTTTAACAAAAGCAAAATGCTGGCGGAAGATTGCTTTTTCATTCAACAGCCAACGGGATCATATGAGCGCTGATACTGCCGCTGAGAATGCTGCTGTACTTATTCACCAGCTGCCAATGAATGAAAAAAATGTAAAAGAAGAATACGTGATGATATTGCACAACGCTGCGCACTCATATTACTTCCAGTTAAAATTTGAAAAACTGGAGGCAGCAGTAAGAGAGATAAAAAAGTTTTTGCCAGATGTTTACGATATAGCACTCCGATGTAATCTTTTACACAGTGTCAGCCTCGCTATGTATGCCAAATATCGTTGGTACCTGGTTCCGGAAGAAGTTTTCACACACATTGAACTTCAATTGCAACTCACCAGTCAACTGGAGGATAAATATCATTATGGATATACGCACTGTATTGGTGGCCATTTTCGCATGTTCAATGAAGAATTCGCATTGGCAAGGGATCATTTTTCAAAAGGTATCGAAGTGCTGGAAGGAAAACATTTTGGCCCACTGATGATAGGCCATAATTATACCGCGGTGAGTTACCGCATGCAGAATAATGTTTCAATGACCGAACAATGGACAAACCTTACACTGGAAAAAGCAAAACAGACTTCCAATGTTTCTTATGTCCCCTCTTCCTATGCCAACCTGGCGTGGGTTTATGCAATGCGTAAGAACTGGCTTTATGCAGAGGATTATGCCAGAAGAGCGGCCGAAAACTGGCCGATCAATGCAATACATTATTATTATGCCTTTCCGCTGATGGAATGTTTATTACATAAAAAACAAGCTGATGAAGCGGGAGAACTTGCTTTTAAATTGTTACACCCAAGGGCCAAAAAATTCCCCGATACAGTAAGTGAGAAATTAAAGGAGGTTGCGAAATTATGGACTAAAGGATGCAATGATCATTTGCTCAACGCACTGGAAAATGCCATTGATGAAGCAAAACTCACCGGTTATTTCTGATGGATAAAACTATTTATATATTACACAGGAATAAGTCGATGGCTAAGACGTTGGCCTGGACATTGCAATTGGGCACGGACCTGAAAGCTGTTTGCCTGCAGGATCCACTGGAATTAAAAACGACAGCAGAGCCACCGGATCTTATTTTAACAGAGCCGGAATTTTTTGAAAAGATCTCAGCACATACAAAAGGAATGTCTTTTCCGGTATTATTAATTTCGGTTAACCCGGAGCATGATAAAGTAATTGAAGCTCTTTATGCCGGCGCCGATGATGTAGTTGATCCCGGCAATGGTCCTGAAGAACTGATTGAAAAAACAAACCAGCTGATCCATCACAAAACAGATACAAAAAATATATTGATCAAAAAACTTATCCAGCAAATTAAAAAACCCGGGAAAACCGGCATAGATGAAACCGATTATGGACTTACTCTGAAAGAAAAAGAAATTTTACGTTTTATGAAAGAAGCTCACCATTTAAAAGAAATAGCACAACTCACCAATTGTTCTTATGAAACGGTCAGAACCCACGTAAAGCACATTTACAAGAAATTGGGAGTAATGTCGGCAAGTGAAGCTGTTATCAAGGCGATGAAAATGGATCTATAAGATCAGAATTTCCCCGGCTGTAATTTAGCCAGCAATAATTTTTTCCGGCTGGTAGAAACATTTATAGTACTGCCATCATTTAACACCAGGTAACCGCCCTCGCCTTTGATATATTTATTTACTTCCTGCAGGTTGACAAGATAAGAGCTATGGACCCTGGCAAAAGAATATTCTTCCAGCATCTCTTCCATTTCTTTTAACGTGCGGGATACAATGATCTTTTGCTTATTCTTTAAATGAAAAGTAGTGTAATTGCTGTCCGACTCACAGTAAAGAATAGATTCTACCGGTACCATCTGCAAGCCTTCCATGGTGGGTAAAGCAATTTTGTTGATCGGGTTTGTTGGTTGCTGCAGTTTCTGCATCAACAATTGTAATTGTTGCTCAATGGGTTTTTGTGTACGCTGAATTACTTTATGCACGGCGGTTTGCAGGTCCTCTTTGTCGATCGGTTTCAATAAATAATCCAATGCACTGAAACGGATGGCACGTAATGCATACTGATCAAAACTGGTCGTGAAAATAATTTCGAAATTGATAGCGCCGATCTTTTGCAGCATATCAAAACCATTCATGCGGGGCATTTCAATATCAAGAAAAACAAGATCAGGTTTGTGGTGACTGATAGCAGCAATAGCTTCTTCACCGGAATGACAGACAGCAAGGAGCTGAATTTCCGGGCAATATTTCTCCAGCATCGTTTCGAGTGTGTCGCAACAGTAAGGTTCGTCATCAACTATGATAGCCCTGATCATTTTGAGGGATTATAAATTCAGCGATGATCTTAATTCTTCAAATGCGGGGAGAGAAAAAATCCTGATCGTCACTTTTGTTCCTGCCGCTTTTCCATTTTCATCATACATGTCTTCGATCTCCACAGGTGATTCTTTGCTTTGTTGTTCTTCTATAATAGCCAGTCTTTCCT
>JAICGN010000162.1 GCA_025923075.1 Chitinophagaceae bacterium | reverse complement strand
GCATTGGACGTTGTTTAGATTAAAAAAGCTATATTAAATTTAAGGAGGATATTTTATATCTTAACCTGTTCAATGACTGTTGTGGTCCTTGACCCAAACAAATTAATTGCCTGCTCCTTCGGAACCGATGCTTAGTTACAGACTAAGCATAACGATCCTATATTTTTTATATTCTTTATTGATTTAAAAAGAAGGAACACTACGGACAACGAGGGAGAAGGATACTCTATAATTTTTATATTCTTTATTGATTTGAAGAAAGGAACACTACCAGGAACGGAGTCTACCCTCATTATTCATGTATGTTCCGGTTGCTGCCGGGTAAAACCCCGGGCGGGTGGAATATTTCAATGCCAATTTGTCCCAGCTGTTGCGGTGGCATAGCGATTGTGAAACCGTTATATAGTCAAATTGTGCTGAAGTTCTTCTCCCTCCAAGTTGATTGTAATTCTTGTCCTGGGTAGCCGGTTCCTGTTTAAAAAAATTTTAAACATATGATGGTAAAAGCAGTAAAAGAAATCAAGGAAGCAATGTTTCCAGTTTTCAGACGTGTAACCAACGGTCAAAACCTGGGAATTGGAGTTGCAGGAACAGCATTTTTCATAAACAGCAATGGAGTATTTGTTACTACAGCACACATTTTTGACGAAACGAACCCGCAAACTCAGTTTGTGTATCATGGTCGATTACCCGACAATTTGCAAAATCCTTTTCTGCCAATTGAAGAACTTACAAGAGATGATGAAAGAGACATTTTCATTGGGAGGGTTAATTTGGGCGAAACAGGTTTCTTGCAGTTCGCAAGTAATCCCTTTGAAGTTGGAAAAACGGTATGTATAGCTGGATATCCCCTGGCGCAGATAACTATTAATGCAGGAGGCGGTTTTGAGCTTGGTGGCGTTCGGCGTTATTTTCAACCGTCATTCATATTTGACGTCGGGGGTGGTCCCGCTGACAACGGAACAGGTCTGATTCGGAATCATCAAGGTTTTTTAATTAGAGATTTTGGGTTATTTGGTATGAGTGGCGGCCCTGTAGTTGATGTTAATGGAAGGGTTTTGGGTATGCAAGCGGCAATAACCCATCCAAGAGAAAGCACGAATGGTACAAGGACTATAACCGTTGAAAATGCGGTAGCCATTAGTAACGACAGGATCATTCAATTGCTGGAAGATAATGGAATTGATTATACGGTTGAAGCGCAAGCCGATGCTCTTACGAATAGTTGAATATTATTCGGTATAAAAAAGGCTCCCAAAAAGTTGGCCTTAGCTAATCGAATTAATTGCCTGCTCCTTCGGGGCAGATGCTTAATCACCTTATCCCGCTCATGCCGGAAACTAAGCATACCTGTCCCGATCCTTCGGGAACGACTTAAGATTGTTTTTATAATTCTTTATTGATTTGAAGAAAGGAACACAACCGACAAACTGCTTGGATATGTCCTATTGTTGAAATGGTAGAACAAAAAGCATGGCACTGCACCAAAGCACCGTCTCCTCCCCAAATGGAGAGGAGAATGAGAGGTGAGGTCTTACCTCTACTAAGCATAACAATCCAATTATTTTTATATTCTTTATTGGTTTGAAGAAAAGAAGGAACACTACGGACAACGGAGAACATTACGTACAACAGGTTCGGATCCGCAGTTGACTACCAATTTTTGGTAGCTCTATTTTGTCGATTGGATTTTTTTGATCGCAAACTATCTCTTACTCTGGATTCTTCCTGTTGTGCAGATTGAAGAATTTTTTCGGCGGCTTGCTTGCTTAGTTTCTGTTCTGATTTTTGTTGTTCTTTTAATTCCTTCTGGCTCATTCCTGAATTCTGTTGCTTTTGGTTAAGCTGTTTTTTATACTGATTTATTGCAAATTGAAGATTTTCTCTGCAATCCCTGTCTTCTGAATTCAGTTTCAAAGCATTTCTGAAGGCAGTTATCGCTTCCGGATAATTTGCTGATTTAAGAAAAGCCACACCTGAATTATAAAATATTTTTGCAGACATTGATTTATCTTTTGAAAGACCAAGCGCTTTTTTAAATGCTTCTGTCGCTCCTTCAGTTTCATTGAGCCTGAACCTGGCAACGCCAAGGTTGTATTGAGCTGTTAAATCCATTGAGGATTTTTTTAATGCTTCTTCATATAACTTACTTGCATTTAAGTATTCAGATTTCTGATATTGCTTATCTGCATCACTTAGAATTTTATTTACATTCTGTGCTGAAGATGTTGAAATAAAAAATATAAGACATATAGTAGGCAGCATTTTCATTCCGCTCTTTTTTTTTCGGGAATCATTATTTCTATTATCATCAAAAGGATCGCCGCAAAAAGAAACAGCTGATAATATGAATAGTAACTTCTTGTCTGACCGGTACCAGTATGTTTCTTTTCAAAATTGCTAAACTCTTTTTTCAGCGCTGGTATAATATCATTTTGATCATTCAGGAGAAAAAAATTTCCACCTGTAATGGATGCGATATTCTTTAAAAGAGACTCATTTAATCTGGAAATAACTGTTTTTCCATTTTCATCTTTCATATATTCAGTTGAGCCAGCTTCTTTAAAAATAGAGCCTTGCGGAGTACCCGCCCCTATACAATATACAACTACTCCATTTTCACGTAATTGTTCAGCCATCCTGATGGCTGTATTATCATGAGCTTCACCATCAGAAATTAATACAACAGTCTTGTATTTGTATTCATTGAGGTTTAATGACTTGTCACATAGTGCTAAAGCGTCCCCGATCGATGTCCCTTGTTGAGGAATAGCATCAGTGCTAACCTCGTTTATGTACATTTCAGCTGCTTTTGTATCATGTGTAATGGGTAACTGCAATAAAGCTTTTTCTGCAAAAACAATTAAACCGACCCGGTTAACGTCTAAAGTTTGGACCAGGTTTTTAATTAACTCTTTAGCTGCCGATAGTCTTGTTGGGTTTATATCAGCACTCAACATGCTATTACTGACATCCAATGCAAACATTAAATCAATGTCTGTGTTTTTAGATTCCGCCGGTATAATTTTTCGGGGATTTGCAGCTGAGATTATTAAAAGAGCCAGCGCTATTAGTATTAATAAAGGTTTGATGAAAAATAATCTTAATGAAAACGATTTAATAAATTGGGCAATCAATAAAACGTTTCCCAATTTAGTTTGAATCTTTCTTCTCCAGAAAAATGCATAAATAAGCAATGACCCAGGGACCAATAGCAAAAACAGAAAGTTGAGATATTCAATATGTTGGAAAGAAAACATCAGTCTGTATTAATACATTAAATTTTTGCAACGATTTTAACCGGCTCTTTATCTGAAGATTTTTAGATTTTGTCTTAGCCACTTCAATAACTGTACTAAAGCTTCAATAACTGTACTAAAATGGGTAATTATTTTAAAATAACGGGATTTAAAGAATCATGGCATTATTTTTTCCTGATGAATATTAATGATCCAGCAGTAAACAGGCAGAATTATCAAAACATTTTCTGAAATTTTTCTAATAAATTAAATCAGGTTATCCATAGGGTTGATTATGCAAACACCGAGTTTTATTCAAGACGTCAGAAAGGAGTTGGGTAAAGTGATTATTGGCCAGCACAACCTGATAAACCGTCTCCTGATCGGATTAATGAGCGACGGACATATGCTGCTGGAGGGTGTTCCGGGACTTGCTAAAACACTTTCTATCAAAAGCCTGGCAAAATGTCTTGATCTTCGATTTAGCAGAATTCAGTTTACGCCTGATCTTTTGCCCGCCGATGTAACGGGTACAAAAGTTTATAACCAGGAACTTAACAAATTCGACGTTCGCAAAGGGCCGATCTTTGCCAATTTTATCCTGGCCGATGAGATTAACCGGGCTCCCGCTAAAGTGCAAAGTGCATTGCTGGAAGCGATGCAGGAAAGACAGGTTACTATTGGAGAGCAAACTTTTTTGCTTGATGAACCTTTTCTTGTTCTGGCCACTCAAAACCCAATTGAACAAGAAGGCACCTATCCCCTGCCTGAAGCTGAGTTAGATAGATTCATGTTAAAAATTAAAATAGATTACCCTAACGAAATTGAGGAACAATTGATAATCCGTAACCAGATTAAAGCGGAGCCTTTGGAACAAATTCGGGTTGTAACGACAGCAGAAGAAATACGGGCAGCAAGAAAATTAGTGAGACAAGTAGTCGTTGATGAAAAGATCGAGCAATATATCATCAGGATCGTTTTTGCAACTCGTTTTCCCGAAAAAAACGGGCTTGGCGACTTTAAGAACAAGATCAGTTATGGGGCATCACCACGGGCAAGCATTTATCTTGCAATGGCTGCAAAAGCAAATGCTTTTATGGATGGAAGAGACTATGTTATACCTGACGATATTAAAGAAATTTGTAAGGATGTATTACGACATCGCATAGGTCTGACCTATGAAGCCCAGGCCGATAGAGTATCCTCTGAAGATATCATTGATGAACTACTTCAAAAAAAAGTGAAAACACCTTGATGTCAGTTGAAGAAATATTAAGGCAAGTAAGAAGAATAGAAATAAAAAGTAAATGGTTGGCAAACCATGTATTTGCAGGGGGGTATAAAAGCGCTTTTAAGGGGACAGGTTTACGATTTAAAGAAGTGAGAGAATACGCACCGGGAGATGATGTGAGATTTATAGACTGGAATGTAACAGCACGAATGGGACACTATTTTACTAAACTGTTTGAAGAAGAAAGAGAGCTTTCTATCTATCTCCTGGTTGATATAAGCCCAAGCACCCTTTTTGGCACATCTCAGGGTAAACGGGAAATGATAACCCGGATCTGTGCTGATCTTTCTTATTCCTCTATCCTCAATAATGATAGGATCGGACTGATATTATTCAGTGACAAAACAGATAAATACCTGCCACCCCAGAAGAGCCTGGATCATACGGAATATATGATTAAGGAAATTTTTTCGGCCAACTCTTCATCATCAAAAACAGATCTGGTTAAACCGATTGATTTTTTAAATAATATAACCCGTCATAAGAGCATTGTTTTTATATTAAGTGACTTTGCATTTGATGGGTATGAAAATGCGCTATGTTTTCTGTCGAGCAAACATGATGTAATAGGACTTAGAGTCTATGATAAAGTTGACCAGGAGCTACCTGATGCAGGGTGGCTTCACGTAAAAGACATTGAAACAGGTTCAACCATGTTACTAAATACCCGGGATAAATCTATTCGCAGGCAATACACCGCGCAATTCCAAAAGTTTTCAGCTTATGCGGCTGCGGCATTTAAGAAAGCTGGTGCAGATCTATTATCGCTTGAGACAGGAAAAAATTATATAACAGAATTACAGAAACTATTTCTTCAAAGAGTACGGTGAGAGCAATAAATTTTTCTATATTATTTCTCCTCGTTGAAACATTTCAACTTTTTTCCTTACTCCAGGCTCAAAACATTAACGCATCGGTTAACCGTAACTCCATCTTGATCGGGGAGCAGATCAAACTGGTATTAACAGCAGATAATGTAGATGTAAAAAAACATCCAATTGTACGGTGGCCTCAAATTCCGGATGCATTTAATCATTTTGAGGTGATTGAAAAGGGTAAAATTGACACCGTAAGTAAAAATGGAGTAAATCATTATGAGCAAACATATATACTGACTTCCTTTGACGAAGGATCCTGGGATATACCGGCATTTAACGTGTTATTCAGCAAAAGATCAACCCGTAACCCGGTTAGCTTACATACACCATCCATTAAAATAAAAGTATACCCGGCTGATATTTCACAGCTTAAAAATTACCATGATATAAAAGATATCGTGCAAACCCCTGAAGAGTCTGACCATTCACAAACAAAAACAAATTCAGTAATTGGCTTAATTGCTGTTATTGTTCTGATAATTGTATTATGGGCGGTTTTAAAAAGAAGAAGAATAAAAAGCAAAACGTTAGCAAAAAAGGAAATGCTCAATTCCATCGATTGGATCCTGGAGCAATTAACGCTGCTTGAAAAAAAGCAAATTCCGGATAAAGATGCAGTTAAAGAATATTATCAGCAGCTATATCAGCTATGTCGTCAGTATTTTTCTATAGAATTCGACATAAACGTATTGTACTGTACTACCGAAGAGTGGATGGGCATACTGGGGGTAGAATTGGATAAAGAAAACAAAGCAGCATTTTATGAACTTGCAAAAAAGGCTGATTCGGTCAGGTTTGCTGACAGAGATATTGCTGAAAACCTGAATGAGGAGATCTCAACTGCCAGAAATTTTGTTAAAGCACTTCACCGGTTAAAGACCGGAAAGTCCTGATAAAAATTGAAACTGAATTGGAAACCTGGTTGAAAAATATTGAGTTTGCTTATCCCTGGATACTGTATGGACTGATTGTAATTCCTCTGCTTATTATTTGGTACGTAAAAAAGAGCAACAAGCAAAAGCCGTCCCTATTGATCAGTACCACTAAATTTCTTGCTAAACCGAAAGGGATCAAAACCCTTTTTTTCCATATTCCATTTATGCTTCGTTGTTTCGGCTTGTCCTTTTTAATGATCGCATTAGCCCGGCCTCAGCATAAATTTTCAAACCAATTTTTTGAAGGGCAGGGAATTGACATCATGCTTTGTCTTGATGTAAGCGGGAGTATGTATAGTACAGATCTATTGCCAAACCGGCTTGAAGCTTCAAAAGAAGTAGCAAAAAATTTTGTTCAAGGAAGGCCTGGTGACAGGATCGGGGTAGTAGTTTTTGGCAACAATGGTCTTACTATGTGTCCCCTGACTACCGATAACAGTGCCTTAATTGAGCAAATCAATAACATTAGAACCACCGATCTAACCGGAGCCGCAACAGTTATAGGAACGGGTATTGCAACAAGTATAAACAGGTTGAAAGACAGTAAGAGTAAAACTAAAATCATTATTTTTTTGTCAGATGGAGTTAATTCGGGTGGAGCCATTTCTCCGGAAACTTCAATTGAGCTTGCAAGGGTGTTCAACATAAAAATATATTCAATTGGGATCGGATCAAACAACAAAATTAATGTAACACGGCGCACCCCATCCCGGGAGCGAAATTTTGAATTTGACGAACAATTATTAATGAGCATGGCTCAAAGAACAGGAGGACAATACAGTCACGCAGGTAATGGTGAAGATCTTAAAGAGGCATTTGAAAATATCAACCATCTTGAAAAATCAAATATTCATATAAGCAAGATCACAAGGGTTGAAGAACAATTTCTGCCTTTCCTGGTTATTGGATTCTTGTTTGTATTTCTTGAAATTTTACTGAGATACTCTGTTTTCAGGAAATTTCCATAATGTGTATTAGCTAAAACCTGTCACAATTGTTGGCTTTAGTTTGTATCGAATAACTCATAGGAATTCCAAATCAAGCAAACCACATTTCCTTGTTGCATGATAATCTTTGGCACTACTGTATAAATAATCTTCGGCCTTTTCAACAATGCCCGATTCCACAGGATTATTATGAATATAGTTTATCTTTTCAAAAACAAATTTCGGACTGTATAACTCTGTTGGCTGATTGTCCTGCCGCCAGAATTGATATTCTTTATTCCTACTATTCTTACTTCCTTCCTCTTTGAATATTTTCAGCATCCCTGCCTACCGGCAGGCAGGCAATCTCTCCGGCTTTCTTGTTTGTTATTGATGATCGCTTCAATAATTTGCTTGCTTGTAAACTTTTTAAAATCTCTGAGAATGTCACTTAAGTCTTCATTTTTAGCTGAAACTACCAAATGTAGATGATTGCTCATAAGACACCAGCTATGCAGTACTAAACTTTTTTCAGTTTGGCAATACCGTATACTGTCGAGAACTATATCACGATATTCCTTCCTTGTAAACACATCGATCCTCCCGATAGCCATCGGGACTACTACGGCAAAAGTTATAAAATGAATGGCTGCCGGATTTCTGATCTTATAACCTCCCTCACTCATTTTTTATTTAAGGTAGAAATTTTCCACTACAGATACACAAGAAAGCTACAACCATAGGATCGTTGGCCTTAGTCCCGATAGCTATCGGGAGCAACTAAGGCCAGTCAAACTATTTTGTTCTTATATTTTTGAAACAGATTTCAGTAAGCAGGTTTGCCGGTTCCTTCGGAGCAGATGCTTAGTTACAAACTAAGCATAACAATCCCATGTTTTTTATATTCTTTATTGATTTGAAGAAGGG
>JAICGN010000161.1 GCA_025923075.1 Chitinophagaceae bacterium | reverse complement strand
CTTAGGTATTTAATTTATGGCACATCTGCACTATGGGTAGTTATTCTGGTTGGATTGAATGACATTTACATTTTTGGAACAGTTGTCCTGTATGTTTTTTTTATCGGTTATTTTGGGATCAGGCAAGTAGGTATATTCAGTAATAAACCATTACTCATTGAACCTGTTAAATCTCTTTTAGACAAAGATGTAATTGCTGAGCCTGAAATAAAAAATCACCCGCAAACTGTGGCGCATGTGCCTAATGAATCTGATACTAAGCGGAAATATCAGAAATCTTCGTTAACTGCTGACGAAGCAAGGAAAATCTATAAACAACTTCATCAACTCATGTTTAAGGATAAGGTCTTTAAAGATCCTGAATTAAACCTGGGCCAGCTTGCGGGGAACCTAAATGTCCATTCTAACGTCTTATCACAAGTAATCAATTCTTTTGAGAACAAATCCTTCTACGACTATATCAATGGCCTGCGCATCGAAGAATTTAAAACTCTTGTTGCCGATCCTGTCAACCGGGAATACACACTTCTTTCTTTAGCTTATGAATGTGGCTTTAATTCAAAGACTGCATTTAACAGAAATTTTAAAAAAGTCACAGCACTATCTCCAAGCGAATACCTGTCCCAGATCAAGGTTAATTTGGCTTAGTCTGGTAATTGTTAAAAGAATCGTAAAGCCCATAAAAAATTTTAAAGAAGCTGGTTCCACCTTACAAAATGGGGCGATTCCTGGCTTTTCACAAGCCCATATTTGCAGAAAACTATTAAAAATGATTAGCCAGAAAAACAAACTTATCCCAATCGCCGTTCTTGCCTTCTCACTTTTAGCCTGCACAAAAGGAAAGCTAATAACTGATGAAGGAAATCTTGTTCCCAAAACTGTAAAATCTGATCCATCGCTGCCTTCAATAACGGTTAACGGCAGCATGTTTCATGCAGAAGCTTTTGGTAATCCATCCGATAAAATGCTCGTGATACTCC
This sequence comes from Chitinophagaceae bacterium, assembly GCA_025923075.1. GTDB lineage: Bacteria > Bacteroidota > Bacteroidia > Chitinophagales > Chitinophagaceae > VBAS01. The sequence continues at coordinate 7,310 of JAICGN010000161.1, read as the reverse complement.
ATGGCGGCCCCGGAAGTGATTACCGCCATTTATTGAACTGCAAAGAATTAGCAGCCCATGGTTACTATGTCGTATTCTATGACCAGCGAGGTTCAGGGCTATCTGAACGATATAGTAAGAATTTTTATTCTATCCAGGTGATGATCGATGACCTGAATGCAGTGATTGCTCATTATAGAACATCGCCGGCGCAAAAAGTATTTCTGCTGGGTCATTCATGGGGAGCTATGTTGGCGACGGCATATATCAATCAATATCCAATGGCGATTCGTGGAGTTATTCTTGGCGAACCGGGCGGCTTTAAGTGGAAGGATATAAAAGATTATGTAAGTCGTTCAAGAGATTTTCATTTTACCAGTGAAACATTAAATGATGCTACTTACCAGGATCAATTCATTACTGGTAATGAAAACGAACATGCCATACTGGATTATAAATTTGGTTTAATGGCCACAGCAGATAACTCTGAAGACAGCCCAATTGGTAATGAGGGGCCCTTGCCTTTCTGGCGGGCCGGTGCAGTTGTGAACAGAGCTTTGTTTGATCTTGGGGAAAAAGAAAAACCTGACTGGACAACTAATCTTTATCAATTCACAACAAAAGTATTTTTTGCTTACAGTGAAAGGAACCGGGCATATGGTTTAGACCATGCACAGCTTGTTTCATCAGCCTATCCAAATGTTCAATTAGAAAAGATCGATGGAGCCGGACATGATTTTATCAGTTTCCCTGCAGGTTGGACCAATTTTTTTCCTAAAGCCTTAAACTATTTAAATTCTCTTTAAAATGAAAAACATAAAATATTGTCTCAGCATTGCTTTCTTACTTCCCGCATTCTTTTCAAATGCTCAAACTTTTAATTGGGGTAATGCTGGCAACGACCCACGACATATTATTAATATCAATGTTAACGCTGAGTACGCTGTCACTTACGGCATTGGTTATAATTATAAGTTAAGGTCAAAATTGCCAATCATATTGAATGCAGAATATTCATTTCCATCAGGGAAAAACATCACGGATGATTTTAAAACACGGATCGGTGGACAAATGGATTGGGCTCATGTCGGCAACTTTCATTTTATTTCAAAAGTTCACGGTGTTTTCAGAAGATATGAGAATGACTATGCAAGACTATTGAATTTTGGAACTGACCTTTCGGGAGTTATTGGTTATTATAAGTCGAAATGGTTCATTGCTGGTGAAATTGGATTTGATAAAGCAATCATTACGCATTTCAGGCATTCAGATCTTTTAAAATCAAATTATCCCGATATAAAAGATGGTTGGTATGAACCCTCGACCGGTGGTAATTTTTATTACGGAGTTCAGGCTGGATTAACCGGGAAGAAATTTGATGTTTACGCAAAAGCCGGAAAATTAACTGAGCAGGATTTAAAGACATCTCCTATGTTTCCTATCTATGGGCAATTCGGTGTGAATGTAAAGTTCAGGTAATTTATGAACTAATCTGAATTAAGCTGATGTTTATCACCCAAACGTTATAGCGTTTGGGTGATCTTTATACCAGATAACTAAACAAGTTATTATCCTTGCTTAATTCAGTAAATCCAATATGATATTTATTCAGGTTCGTTATAAGCGCATCATAATCTTCACGATTTTGCAATTCAATACCCACTAATGCAGGTCCTGCTTCCTTATTATTCTTTTGCATGTATTCAAATCGTGTGATGTCATCTGTTGGGCCGAGTACATTGTTTACAAATTCTTTCAACGCGCCGGGTCTTTGTGCAAAATTGATCAGGAAATAATGCTTGAGTCCTTCATATTGAAGGCTTCTTTCCTTTATTTCCTGCATGCGGTCTATATCGTTGTTGCTGCCGCTTACAATACAGACGACGGTTTTCCATTTTATTTCATTGGCATAATCATCAAGCGCAGCAATAGATAAGGCGCCGGCGGGTTCTACAACGATGGCATCTTCATTGTATAATTTTAAAATCGTTGAGCAAATCTTCCCTTCAGATATCAGGTGCATATCATCCAATACTTCTTTACAAATAGGAAAAGTAATGTCGCCGACTCTTTTTACTGCGGCACCATCCACAAAACGGTCTATGTTGTCCAGCGTTACGGGCGAGCCCTTCTTCAGTGCTTCATACATTGCAGGCGCACCTTCGGGCTCCAGGCCGATGATCTTTGTTTTAGGCGAATAAGTCTTAAAATAAGAACCAACGCCGGCACTCAGTCCACCACCACCCACGGGCACAAACAAAAAATCTATATAGTTTAATTCTTCAAGAATTTCAACACCGACTGTTCCCTGCCCTTCAATGATCCGGCGATCATCAAAAGGAGGAATAAAAACCATATCGTTTTCTTCTGTATATTTTTTGGCAATAATTGCACAATCATCAAATGTATCACCTACCAGTTTTATTTCCACATTACCATCACCGTGCATCTTTGTTTGCTTCACTTTCTGGTTTGGGGTAATCGTTGGCATGAACACGACACCCTTTGCATTGAGTTTTTTGCAACTGAACGCAACCCCCTGGGCATGATTACCGGCACTGGCACACACTACGCCTCTTTCCAACTGTTCTTTGGGTAAGCTACTCATCATATTGTAAGCACCACGCAGCTTGTAGCTTCTCACCACTTGCAGGTCTTCGCGTTTCAAAAAAACATTGCAATCATATTTTTTTGAAAGATGAGTACTTCGCTGCAAAGGCGTTTTTGTTATGATCTTTTTCAATCGCAATGCAGCACCGGTAAAATCTAACCCCTCCGCTCCGCCGAATGGTGCAGGGCTTTGAAGATTGCCTTTATTCGTAATTATTTTTTCCATCTCATTTTACTAATATGCTTGATACGTTAAACGGTTTTGTTACTCCCCTTATAGAATGGGGAATATTAACCAACTACCTGAGCTTTTTTCTTCTCGGTTTTCGCAGGCTGATTTTCCGGACGCAATGATCTAACAGTTTTACCCGCCTGCCACAATTCACTTTCACGAAGTTCTTTCAACTCTTCCTCCAGCTTTTCCCTGTAATCGGGTTTGCTGTTGCTGTCAATTGACCGCTGTGATTCTTTACCAGCAGCAACACTCGCGTATAATTCTTTAAATACCGGTGCTGTTGCATCACGGAATTTTTTCCACCAGTCCAATGCTCCACGTTGTGCAGTTGTCGAACAGTTAGCGTACATCCAGTCCATTCCATTTTCTGCAACGAGGGGCATCAGCGATTGTGTTAATTCTTCGACTGTTTCATTAAATGCTTCAGAAGGAGAGTGGCCATTATCACGCAATACCTGGTATTGAGCCGCAAAAATTCCCTGAATTGCTCCCATTAATGTTCCTCTTTCACCTGTAAGATCAGAATAGACTTCTTTCTTAAAATCTGTTTCAAACAAATAACCGCTTCCAACAGCAATACCCAGCGCAATCACCCTGTCAAATGCTTTACCTGTTGCGTCCTGGAAAATTGCATAAGAGCTGTTCAATCCACGACCCTGTAAAAACATTCTGCGTAATGATGTGCCACTGCCTTTTGGCGCCACTAAAAAAACATCTACGTCCTTCGGAGGCACGATACCAGTTTGTTCATTGAATGTGATGCCAAAACCATGAGAAAAATATAATGCCTTACCGGGAGTTAAATATTTTTTTACAGTTGGCCACAAAGCAATTTGTGCGGCATCACTGAGCAGGTAACAGATTATAGTTCCCCGCTGCAGTGCTTCTTCAATTTCAAATAATGTTTCACCAGGCACAAACCCATCACGGATCGCTTTATCCCATGTCTTACTGTTTTTACGTTGGCCAACGATCACATTAATACCATTGTCTTTTTGATTCAATGCCTGGCCCGGGCCCTGCACACCATAACCAATTACTGCCACGGTTTCATCCTTTAACACTTCCTGAGCTTTTTCCAGGGGAAATTCTTCACGGGTTACAACGTTTTCTGTTGTGCCGCCGAAATTTAATTTTGCCATTGTATTTGATTTTAACCCCCAACCCCTAAAGGGGAGTAAGGTTGGTTTAAGAACTTTTATTGTTTTTATGTTGTCAACTTTGTTATTACTATTGAGCTTCCGTTGTGTCACTCAATTCTGCTGCAGCAAATCTACTCAGCAATCTTCGACCTAAGTCTCCCCTTTAGGGGGACAGGGGGTTACATTGAAAACACCTTTTCATTCTCGCTCAAATATTCATTCTCGATCACTTCTTCTCCCGGTTCTTTGTATTCAAATGATTTTAATTTTTTATGGAAACCATCACTGCTTTTTATGATGGCCACTCTTGCACTACGAACGAATTCAATCAATCCATATGGCTCCAGCACTTTTATCAGTTTATCAGTTTCTTCCCGGTGACCTGCTACCTCAAATACGGTATAGTCTTTTCTTATTACAACAGCTTTAGCGCCGTGCTCACGAAGCAGTCTTTCTACTTTCACCTCTTCAGCAATGATCTCAGTTGGCACTTTATACAAGGCCAGTTCCTGCCAAACGATCTCCTCATTGGTATTATAGTAGGCTTTCAGCACTTCAACCTGCTTTTCTATCTGGCGACAAAGTTTTCTTACCACATCTTCCGTTTCATCAATAACAATCGTAAAGCGATGCACACTGTCCACTTCACTGGGAGACGTGTTCAAGCTTTCTATATTTATCTTTCTTCTTGAAAAGATAATGGCAATCCGGTTCAGCAAACCAATCTGGTTTTCAGTGTAAACCGTTATCGTATATTCTTGTTTAGACATTTTTTTTTTTTTAATAAAGTCTATTCTACTTAAGTCACTCCGCCTTAGGCGGAGGAGAGGGGGTCAAATTTCATCTTTTGAAAGAACAACCTCAGCAACACCACGACCTTGCGGTACCATCGGAAATACGTTGTTCTCTTTTCCAACGATCACCTCCAGCAAATAACTTCCATGATGATTCAGCATTTCTGCCAACGCATTTTTTACATCTTCTCTTTTACAAACCGATTTCCCTTCGATGCCATAACCTTTTGCGACCATTACAAAATCCGGACTTTGTATGTCTACAAATGAATAACGGTTTTTATGAAACAATTCCTGCCACTGGCGAACCATTCCTAAAAATTTATTGTTGAGGATAATGATCTTTACATCGGGTCTAAATTGCATGATGGTTCCCAGCTCTTGTATCGTCATTTGGATTCCGCCATCACCAATGATAGCAATTACTGTTCTTTCCGGTGCACCATATTTCGCGCCAATGGCAGCCGGCAGCGCATAACCCATTGTACCTAACCCACCGCTTGTGATATTACTTTTTGTCTGATTCATTTTTGCATAACGACACGCTACCATCTGGTGCTGGCCAACATCGGTAACTATCACCGCATCGCCTTTTGTTAATTGATTGATTGCATCAATCACCTCACCCATTGTGAGTATTTCACTTAAAGGGTTCATTTCTTCTTTAATGCACTTCTCTTCTTCTTTCTTCATGCAATCTGTAAACTTTTGTAACCACTGCGGATACACCTTTTGCTGCACGAGTTCTGTCAGCAATGGCAATGTTTCTTTACAATCGCCCCAAACCGGTACGGTTGCTTTTACATTCTTATCAATTTCAGCCGGGTCGATATCCAAATGAATAACCTTTGCCTGTTTTGCATATTTATCAAGACGGCCGGTAACACGATCATCGAAACGCATACCAATTGCGATCAATACATCGCATTCATTGGTGAGTAAGTTCGGACCATAGTTCCCATGCATGCCCAACATACCAACTCCTAAGGGATGGTTTGTCGGAATTGCGCTCATACCCATAATGGTCCACGCGGCGGGAATACCTGCTTTCTCAATAAATTTTTGAAATTCTTTTTCTGCTTTGCCAAGTATTACGCCTTGACCGAAGATCACGAATGGTCTTTCAGCTTCATTGATCAGTTTTGCTGCCTGTTCAACATATTCTTTCCGAACTATTGGCTTTGGGCGATAACTCCTGATATGCTCACATTTCTCATAACCGTTGAAATCGAATAATTGTAATTGTGCATTTTTAGTTATATCGATTAACACCGGACCTGGTCTTCCGCTGCCAGCAATATAAAAAGCCTTTGCGAGCACATGTGGTATTTCATTAGCATCAGTAACCTGGTAATTCCACTTTGTAACAGGAGTTGTAATGTTTATTACATCTGTTTCCTGGAAAGCATCTGTACCTAGTAAATGAGCAAACACCTGACCTGTAATACAAACAACAGGAGTGGAGTCAATCATCGCATCAGCTAATCCCGTTACAAGATTCGTTGCACCCGGACCGCTTGTTGCAAAGACAACACCCGTTCTTCCACTTACTCTTGCAAAACCCTGCGCGGCGTGTATTGCACCCTGCTCATGGCGAACTAATATATGTGTTAGCCTATCGTGATAATCATACAATGCATCATAGATTGGCATGATCGCACCGCCGGGATAACCAAAAATGGTGTCAACACCTTCGGCAACAAAAGCTCTTAACACTGCTTCACTACCTGAAATATTTTCCGTAGTTGCCTTTGTTTTCTTCTCCTTTGTCAATTCAAGTGTATCCATAAAAATTTTTTAATAGTTTATTTCAAACCTCATTCTCTTATCCTTCTCCTGAAGGAGAAGGATGTTACGTCAATACAAACCCGGACTTTGAGTTCTTCCAAATCAACTTCAAATTCTTTAATCAACATCAAACTAATTTTCTTCAACCTTTTCAAATAAGTTGGCCTTGCGTTCCGGCAAGCCCGCACTAGCGAGCTTGGGGGGTTCGTCAGTTACGCATCCTTCGCTTGCATCCTTCACACACATTGCATATTTATACAACACGCCTCTGTTTACTTTGAGTGCCGGTTGTTTCCAGTTTGCCTTTCTTTCAGTAATTTCCTGATCACTGACTTTCAACATTATGGTATTTGCTGCCACATCGATTTCAATAATATCACCATCATGCACAAATCCAATCAGCCCGCCTTCATATGCTTCAGGCGTTATGTGTCCAACAACAAAGCCGTGCGTACCCCCACTAAACCGACCATCAGTGATCAATGCAACCGATTTGCCTAACCCAGCACCAATAATTGCAGAAGTTGGTTTTAGCATTTCCGGCATACCCGGTGCACCCTTCGGTCCTTCATTTTTTATCACTACCACATCGCCTGCTTTCACTTTCCCGGTTTGTATCCCTTGTATTAATTTTTGCTCACCATCAAATACTCTGGCAGGTCCAACAAATTTTTCTCCCTCTTTACCAGAAATTTTTGCCACACTTCCTTTCTCGGCAAGATTGCCATACAGAATTTGCAGGTGGCCCGTTTTCTTCAATGG
>JAICGN010000160.1 GCA_025923075.1 Chitinophagaceae bacterium | reverse complement strand
TGGATATGTTTGTCAAAGTACTAGGCTTCATTATGATTGGCTTGACGCTTTTCGTAGCGATCAGCTCTGACCCTCCGTTGTTAGAGACAGTCCATCGAACCTTCATTCCGGAAAAAATTGATGTAATGACGATCGTTACATTGGTCGGAGGAACAGTAGGCGGCTACATCAGTTTTGCAGGAGCACATCGATTGCTCGATGCCGGAATCAAAGGACAGGAAAATCTTCCGCAAATTAATCGAAGTGCTGTGAGTGGCATTGTCATCACAGGAGTGATGCGCACTGTTTTGTTTTTAGCGGCATTGGGGGTTGTTGTTGGCGGAGGAATTTTAGGCGATAAAAATCCGGCGGCCGCAGTATTTCAAATTGCAGCTGGAAATATTGGATATAAGTTTTTCGGTGTGGTAATGTGGAGTGCGGCCATCACATCAGTCGTGGGTTGTGCATATACGTCTGTTTCATTTTTACGCTCACTTCCGATGATCGAAAAATATCAACGCTATGTAATTTCCCTGTTTATTATTATTTCAACACTTGGATTCTTGTACCTTGGAAATCCTGTCAAACTTTTATTAGCAGCAGGAACCCTCAACGGATTTATTCTACCGATCGCACTCGCTGTTATTTTAATTGCAGCACATCAGAAAAAAATTATGAGCAACTATCAACATCCACGGTGGATGCATATTGCCGGATGGTGCGTTGTGGGCGTGATGAGTTGGATGGCCGTACTTACATTTCTAAAAGTTCTATAGGCCTTCGGTAACTTACTTGAGGCAATCCACTTTTCTCATATGTCGGGGAGAGCAAATCGCGAGTCATCAAAATTTCCCGTGTATCTCGACCTTCGCTTTAAATTGCAAAGCTTGCACAAGTCGATCGAGAATTTGGAAGAGCGGTTGATCCCAATAGCTATCGGGACATCAATACGCTTGTTAAATACCGAAAGCCCTCCCTTTGGCAACGCTATTGGAAAGCAGCAGTGGTAGAAATCATCACGGCACTGTTAACCAACCTGCTTATGGATCATTCTGTGAAAAAGGAGTCCAGAAAAGGTTTTTTTTAATTTTTGATTTTATGAACTTTCCTTCTGACAGCTATTTCGTAAGAGATGATCAATGGATGTTGATGATTGATCATGTATTCAAAATTCATTTTTGTACATAACTTTTCCATCCAGGCCGATCAACTCCGCTTTATCTACTTCACATAACCCGTTTGAAATATATCCAAGACCAGCCAGGTATTTGGTATCTGTAACAAATCGCGTTGAAAATACTTCCTGATCATTTAATTTTACAGTAACTACTTTATTCCTGACGATTATTTCTATATCTGTCCACTCGCGAACATCAAAGGATATCGGCAATAAATCAGTATCAGTTCCCCTCATTACTTGCTCGCCAAATTGTATCAAAGCTTCGTGTGCACATCCCTTTGTTGTGCTTCTCATAATCATAAATGACCTCTGGCAATAAAGCTCTACTTCAATGTACGGGCAAGCGCTACGTCTTACATCGCGCATTCTTACTCTGGTTTTAAATTTGAAATTATCACTGGGTACATTCATTTGACTGGGGAAGTAGACATAATGGTATCGCTTGTCTTTGTTACCATCGATACCATCCTCCAGTAATTGTTCAACAGTCAGGCCAAGGCTGCCTTGATTACCGACACTATCCGCTTTAATATATTCGGGTGTGTAGTTGGCTACATTGTCAATTGCGTAAAAAAACCAGCGGTCGGTGGGAATGCTTACATCGACCGTTCTGATGGCAGAATCATTGGCTATGAGTTTAGCAATGTGATAACCGGGCTCATAGTATATGTCGGTGACCGTGTATTTCTTTTTATAAATTCTTACCCTTCGGTTTACATCCCAGGATTGTTGAATAAAAAAGCTATCTGCCTGTACCTCGTCAATATTGTAGCTAAAGACTACTGAATTCGGGATATCATTAGAAGTATTCTTTCGGAAGGAAAAAGAAGCGCTTTCTGCATTTCTAACCGTTCCTTTTGTTGTGCCGAAAAAATAAATTCCGGCCATGATAATGACGACGCCCGGTATAGATAAATATTTTAAACTGAATTTATGTTTTATTTTTTTTGCCGGTTCTTTCCCTGGCCCGTTCTTGATTTTGTCGGCTTTATAATCTTGCCAGGTCTTATAATCAAAGTAATTGGCAATCGCATTTAGGGTAGCTATTTGCGGCAACCGGCTAAACTCCCCATAAGCAAGTCGTTTTACGGTAGTTCCACTGATCAAGATGCCCGACTTTTGTCTTAGCTGCTCCCCAATATGATCAAAATCCCGTTGCGTCATACTAGCGAGATCACTATACCCATTGTCATTAAAGATCTCGATGATGCTTGTTTTTATTAGAGTCTGTTCGTCCATAATCTATTCGATCTCAAAATTAGTTAGGGAAATCAAAGGAAAAACGTTAAACGCTATCCTCTGTCTCCCAGAACCAAAAAAATACCATGTGACCCATACTTGCTGAGTTTTGGGGGCTTTTGCAGAGCTTTTGTTCATGAATTTATTATGCTCCAGCCCTTATTTGCTGACAAACTTATTAGTGGGCACCCTAAAGCTAGGTGCTCTCTTAAGATACAGCTGAAAAGACTAATCAAAATCAATATGAATATATTCCTGACAATAGGTCGGATTTTTTTTGGAGTGGGGATAATGGGTATAGGCGTGCTGCATTTTTTCTACCCGGGAATCCGGCCACTCATTATACCGGAGTTAACAAATATTCCTTCTGATTTATCTTTCGTAGTCTATTTTATAGCTCTGCTGTTAATCGGTACAGGGTCTTTAATTACCATCGGTAAAAAATTTAATACCATCTCATTATTAATGGGGGTCATATTCCTAGCATTATTTCTATTTGGTCATTTGCCCTGGTCTTTATCGGCAGGGTCCTTTAATGATTACTGGGTCAACACTAATAAGATTTTAGCATTGTGCGGAGGGTTTCTGGCGATTTCAACAATTAATGCACCAAAACCTGAACATAAGATTGTGCAGCTGCTTGCTAAAATAGGCCCTATTGGCATGTATCTCTACGCAATCATGTTATATAATTTTGCAGTGGGTCATTTCAATAATTTGGAAGGAATCAGCAACATAGTGCCAAAGTATATTCCTTTTCCTGCATTCTGGACCTTCTTGGGTGGTGTTGCACTGATGGGATCCGCGATAAGTATTTTTACCAGGTTTAAAGTAAGAACAATTTTGCTGCTGCTTGCATTAAATTTATTCATCTGGTTATTGATGCTACACCTTTATTATACTATTCTCTTTCCACATTGGCGGGATGGTGAAAATTTTATTGGTTCCTTAACCTGTTTATCTTTTTGCGGTACCGCTTTAGTTATTTCTCAGACAGCATCAAAGAAAAATGAGACATACACTCAGCAGTCTTCCGACAGCGTCCAGGAAATTTTGAACGAGATAGGAAAGCCTTTAAAGACATTCACGTAAAGCAGAAGAATTGATTGCTTACGGAATGAATCCCTGAACTTTAAACAAACGTCTCCTATCAGATTGATTTTATAAAATACGTTTCGAACGAAACAGAAACTTCAAACACTGCACCTATTAGAGTTAATAATTTGAAAGCTAAATGAATTCACTTCTGCACATGCAAATTTTTAATTCAAAAGCAATTTTGACAACACTGGTCTTGTATGTAACTATTTGGGACTGTTTTTCACAAGATATAAGTAAAAGATATTCTCTAATTATTTCCAACGTTACCATCATTCCAATTTATAAGGATACTGCAATAGAAAATGTTGATTTATTTGTTAATAAGGGAATGGTAGAAAAAATAGAGAAGCACAATAAGAACCTGGCACTTAGTTTACTATCGGATTTGGTTATCACTGCCTCTGGCGAGTATCTCTTACCAAGTTTGGTTGATTGCCATGTACATTATGGAGATAACAAAGATTTATTTAGTGAGTATGATAGCCTTTATCTGAAATATGGGATTACAAAGGTAGTAGCTCTAAATGGAACTGATAACCTGCTGGAACATAGGGAAAGCATTAAAAATAAAACTGTGATTGGACCCGATATTTATTGTTCAAGCCCCAAAAATAATGACGCTTCCATGACACCCAATCAAGCGAATGACTTGCTGAAGGAATACAAAATGAAAGGCTATAATTTCATAAAAATCTATAACGATTTATCGAAAAATGGCTTTGATGTATTTAGTAAAAATGCAAAAAAATATGATTTAAGATTGTTAGGACATATTCCGAAAAGTATAGGCACATTCGGAGTGTTGCAAAGCAATATAGAATTAGTGGTTCATGCCGAAGAATTTCTATATCATTTACCCGTCAATTACTTGATGGGCGAAGTAACTCAACCTGCAAAACCAGATGAATTATACATAAATCAATTGGCAGATTCGGTCTCTAAGTATGAAAAACATGTTTCGCCAACTTTAATAGCATTCAAATCAATTTTATATTCTGCCAGGAATATTAAAGGGTATATCAATTCAGTTCCGCTTCCCCAAAATCATCCGATTGCGGTTTACTGGAAATGGTCACCATCAGCAAGTTTCATTCCTAAGAAATTCTCCAAAGAAAAATCAATCAACCGCTTACAATATGCTTATGATTATCAGTTAAAACTTGTAAAAGCCTTCAACAATAAAGGTGTAGTAATTTTAGTGGGCACAGATTCGCCCACAATACCAGGATTGGTCCCCGGCTATTCGTTGCATCAGGAAATGCAAATTCTGAGTAAGGCGGGATTGTCGAATTATGATATTCTGAAGTCTGCTACACTCAATGCAGCTCAATTCTTAAATATCTCAAACGTGTTTGGCACTATAGACGTAGGCAAAGAAGCCTCTTTCATATTATTATCTAAAAACCCTTTAGCTGACATAGAAAATACGCTCAGCATTAAAAAGGTATTCAATCGTGGGGAAGCTTCTAATTAAAGTTAGCGTTGATAAATTAGAATCTTGTAATACATGGATTTAGTATCTGCTACACAAAGAGCGAAGAACCCTGATGGCTTCACTCATTAACAATTAAAACAAACTAATATGAATTACACTGTCAAATCTACCGCGTCACGTTCGTTCAGGTTATACCTGGACGCTGTTCGCATAATCATAACAGCAGCATTATTTCTAATCGGCGAAATTGGTTTCAGCCAAAACAAGTCCGCACCGGTTGGGAAGTATGTTGCGATTAATGGCATGAAGATGTATTACGAAGTATCCGGAGAGGGCGATCCATTGATCGTGCTACATGGTGCTTATATGAACATTCCTTCAATGGGAAAGATTATCCCTATGCTCGCAAAAAATCATAAAGTATATGCCCTCGAGTTTCAGGGTCACGGACGCACTAACGATATTAACCGGCCTATTACCTATCCGAATTTTGCGGCCGATGTTGCTGCATTCATGGATGCAGTGGGTCTCATTAAAACCGATGTGTTCGGATATTCAGTGGGTGCCGAAGTTGGGTTGCAACTCGCCATCCGCCACCCCAGTAAGGTAAATAAGCTTATTGCTGCTTCCGTTGCCTACGATCTTGAGGGCTGGCAACCAGAATTCAAAGCCGTTATCCCACAAATGACAGTGGAGATGATGGTCAATACACCATTCGCTGAAGACTATCGCAAGCTTGCCCCCAATCCTGATGGATTTCCTGCACTTGCTGAAAAGCTGATAGCCCTCGAGAAAGTGCCGATGGCGTGGGAAGAGGATGTTAAAAAATTGAAAACTCCGGTACTAGTAATTGCTGGTGATGCTGATGTGGCTACACTAGAGCATACAGTTGCTTTGTTCCGGATTCTTGGTGGTGGTGTTATGGGTGATATGGGAAAACCCTTGCCATCTTCACGTCTTGCCATTATGCCTGCAACGTCGCACACTGCCGTTATTAATCAACCTGATCTCCTTATTGCCTTCATTGAGCCATTCCTGAAGGGCGAAACGCCAAAAGGTTTTCCTGGGGAATAGCGTGGAAAGTCGTTGATTATAGAATGAATTAAACAACTATAAACACTCTTGAATCGAGAAGATTATGAGAAATGCCGACCAGATTGACATTGAGCATTTACACCTTAATAACTTCGTGGTTGCCTAACGGCAAACTGCTCCAAACTCCGCATATGCTTTGTCGTCATGGTGGATTTAACCGAAGAAAAACTAAATTAAAACTAAATGATATCAGCAATTGTAACGTACAAAATCAAAGCGGAATTCTTTGAACGGAATAAGGCCAACATTGAGAAGTTTATGAAGGATTTTGAAGAATTGGACTCTTCTGAATTTCAATACAATGTCTTTACGAAACAAGACGGATTGACATTTGTTCACCATTCTCTATATAAAAATGAACGTATTCAAAAAGATCTGTTAAGCGTTCCTTCTTTTATCGAATTTCAAAAACAAAGAGATGAAACTGGACTCGATGGAAAACCCGAGATCGAATTTGTCAACCTAATAGACTCGTCGGACAAAAAATGGAAAAAATAAAACCCCACCACAACACTTATCTGCACTAACGATATAGCCCTATCGTTAAAACATCCTCAACCTCTTGCACCGTACTGATTCTTGTTTTTCACACAGCGTTTAACAAGCAGAAACCCGGTTGTAAAAATCATAGGAGATTTTCGCCGCTTAAATAATGAAAATCTGGCACAACGACTATAAAATTCTTGAACCTTCATTTTGTTGATTCCTCATATGATTGTGTAACAATTGCAGATTTGCACGAAAAATTGAACCTTTGATCTCTCTCTAACTTTGGAAAAAAAGAAATGCAAAACAGGGGATTACTTTTTATTCCTGACATAAGTGGATTTACCCAGTTTGTAAATGAAGTCGAAATTGAGCATAGCCGTTTCATTATTCAGCAATTATTGGAAGTGTTGATCAAAGCCAATGACCTGGGGCTCGAGATCTCAGAAATTGAAGGGGATGCTATTCTTTTTTACAAATTTGGTGAACCACAAAGACTGGAGTCCCTGTACCAGCAGGTGGAGAAAATGTTCCTGGCATTTCACGGGTATTTAATTGCTTATGATCATCGTAAAATCTGTCAATGCAAGGCTTGTGTATCCGCTATCGATCTTACTCTAAAGATTATCACACACTATGGCGAATTCACTCCGCTCAACGTACAAAAATTCAATAAGCTGATTGGAAAAGATGTCATCGTTGCGCACGAACTTCTTAAAAATGATATCGCACAACATGAGTACTGGTTGGTAACAAAAAATTTGTTGCAGGATAAGCAGCCAGACCAGCTGGCGCAATGGATGCATTGGGTCAGCAGTGCCAAAGTAACCGGGAGTGGTGACATAAGTTTTCTTTATACTCAGCTGGGTCCGCTGAAAAACAAGATCCCAAGACCGTCGACCCACGAGGAAACCGCGAATAAGATAAAAATGTTGTCTGTTTCGAGAGACTATGAGATCGACGTAAAAACCTTGTGTTATACCGTTGTCCATTTTGAGTTTCGTCATCTTTGGTATGCGGGGATTAAAGAAATAAATGAGGTGGAGCATTTTTTACCTGGAATCGGCAGTCGTCACAGGCATGTGCTCGAGAATGGAAAAATAGAAATGATGTATATAAGCAGTTTTTTGTACGATCCGGAAGGAAAAACCATCTTCAGTGAAACGAACCAAAAAGACAAAAGCTCTATTTACTTTATCGCAGAAAAGACAGGTGAACATAGCAGCAGGCTAACTCTTGAGATATACTTTCAACCAAACATTATAAAGCAGGCTTTATTTGACCGGTTTAAAAAAAAGAAAAAAGAGCAGGAGCTTCGGCTATCCCTCCAACGTCTTGATAAGGTACTGAAAGAAATGGTTGTTCCACTTGAGTTCTGAGAGATTCTTTGTACTCCCTTCAATGGTCCACCTTCGCTAAAGCTTGCGCCACCGCTATAAAGCTTAAGCGCACGCGGTCGGCGGACAAAGCCAGCAATTTGCGCTCCACAATGAGACGCATCATTGTTTCATTTCAGAACAACGCCAAATACTCACACTCGGTTTTGAATTTGAATTCCACGAATTTAGTTCTGGCCTGACATTAGAGAGACGTTAGAATTAAGTCGTAAGACATAAGTCAAGGAGTCTTGATGTGCATGTTTTATGTCTGGTGTCTTACGACTAACAACGAACGACTATTAACCACGCTAAAATGCTCCTCAACTATATCAAACTTTCCCTACGCGTGCTGGCGAGAAATCCATTTTTTACTTTCATCAATGTGACAGGCTTGGCCATTGGATTTACCGCCTTCTTCTGTCTTTTTGAATTTGCGCAAACTGAGTTGAAGT
>JAICGN010000159.1 GCA_025923075.1 Chitinophagaceae bacterium | reverse complement strand
GATATATCACTCAAGCCTGCAGCAAAAGAATTACAGAACGTACAGGTGACCGGTCGTAAACCCTTTATTCAGCAGATGACAGATCGTATTGTTGTGAATGTCGAGAATAGTGTGATCAGCGCGGGAAGTTCTGCTTTTGATGTATTGGAAAGATCGCCGGGGATTTTGATTGACGCCAATGATAACTTGAGTATGCGTGGCAAGGCCGGTGTTATTATAATGATCGATGGGAAACCCAGTCCGATGAGTGGCTCAGATCTTGTAAATTATTTACGCAGTCTTCCCTCCAATGCAATTGAACGAATTGAACTTATTACCAATCCATCTGCCCGATATGATGCTGCCGGTAATGCAGGCATCATTGATATCAGAATGAAAAAAGATCAGCGGTTTGGAACCAATGGTTCTTTTACTGCCGGCTACGGGCAAGGAGTCTATCCAAAGGCTAACACGGGTATCAATTTCAACTACCGCAATAAGAAAGTTAACTTATTTGGCGGCTATAACTATAGCTATCGAATGAACCTTAATCACCTGCTTCTTGACCGTA
This sequence comes from Chitinophagaceae bacterium, assembly GCA_025923075.1. Taxonomy (GTDB): domain Bacteria; phylum Bacteroidota; class Bacteroidia; order Chitinophagales; family Chitinophagaceae; genus VBAS01. The sequence continues at coordinate 7,806 of JAICGN010000159.1, read as the reverse complement.
ACTTCTATACTGATGGTCAATTTACCGGTCAGGACCTCAAAGATAATTATACAAAGATCCCATTGAATCTTAATTCGCTTCGATTCGGGGCTGACTTTTATCCAAACAAGAAAACCGTATATGGTTTCGTAGTCAATAGCAATTTAAATTCATTTAAACCTTACAATAATAACAGCTCCGTAGTCATTGGAAGCAACAAACTACCGCTTTATACTTTTAATACGCAAACAAAAAATAATAACAAGAATAAAAACATAGCGGCCAATGTCAATATCAAACACACTTTTGATTCAGCGGGTCGTGAATTAACCGCCGATGTTGATTACGCTTATTTTAATACCGATAATTCTTCACGAGTATCCACGCAATATCACAACCTGGATGGCAGCAGCATGCAGCCGGATTATATACTTGATGGTTTTCAGGAGGGTAACTTAAATCTTGTGACGGCTAAAGCAGATTATGTAAATCCATTGAAAAAGAAAGCAAGGATCGAGGCAGGATTTAAAACAAGCTTTGTCAATGCGGATAATGATGCTCAATTTTTCGATATGAGCAGTGGTTCGCCTGTTGAAGATGTGAATAAAACGAATCATTTTTATTATGATGAAAACATAAACGCAGGATATTTCATTTATAAAAAAGAGTTTAAAAAATTCAGTTACCAGGTGGGTCTGCGTGCAGAAAACACGAATGTAAAAACAAGACAGGTAAAAGGGGAGATCCGTTGGGATTCATCTTATACTCAACTTTTCCCAAGCGCCTATTTCAATTATAGTATAAAAGAAGACCAGCGCATTGGCGTATCAGTAAGCCGCAGAATTGATCGTCCAAATTATTCCCAGCTTAATCCTTTTCTTTTTCTTATTGATGTAACTACCTACGCAACGGGCAATCCATCCTTGTTGCCGCAGTTTACCTGGGCCTATGAACTTAACTATTCCATTAAGAATATAAATCTCACACTTGGATATAGCCATACGGTGAAAAATCAAAATATTGTTATTGCAAGGTTTAACGAAGTATTTCCCAACATACCTGCTGACGATAATGTAACAGTCCAGATACCGGTGAATCTATCCTCATCCGATTACTTTGGTCTTACTGTTGCCGCACCAATTCGCATCAGCAAGTGGTGGAACATGATTAACAATGCAAATGTTTTTTATAACCATTTTAATGGTTCTCTTGGCAGTACTGTACTTGATGAAGGAAAAGCAGTGGCGGATCTTCGTACCAATAATACATTCACATTTAAAAAAGGATGGACCGCAGAATTCAGCGGCAGCTTTAACACAGGCGGGCAGTATGGTTTTATGGTTACGGAACCGCAATGGGCTATAGGTGCTGGAGTGCAAAAAACATTCTGGCAGGGCAAAGGACAATTGCGTTTTAATATCACTGATATTTTTTGGACCAACTTACCCCGTGCCACCATCACGTATGATAATTATGTTGAGAACTGGAGAGCTTATCGGGAATCAAGGGTAGCTAACCTGAGCTTCACTTATCGTTTTGGCAGCAACAAGGTATTGCAGGCACGCCGGAGAACCACCGGATCTGAAGAAGAAAGACAAAGAGCACAATAAAATCTGTATAGCCTATTTTGTTTTCTCATGTTAAACGAGCCGGTATTCTTACCGGCTTTCTTTTTTTACGGAGAGTTTGCAGGAGTTGCAAATGTGGTTTGATATGTTTCAGTGTATCATTATGCAAAAATTGTTTTAGGTGCTTATAGAAATGACTGAAATCATAATAGCCGTAATCCATGTAATCAAAACTTTCCGGGCTCAGCAGAATAGTGGCAACTGCTTTTCGAATTCTTAATACCTGCAATGCTTTTTTGCTGTTAACTCCTGTGCATGCCCGAAAATATCGCTGTAATGTTCGCGCCGAGATCTGATTTTGCATTGCCAGCTCTTCCACAGTCTTGTTGTAATTATTTGTCTTTATTGCATTGTCGAGTAGGGAAGTAACAATGCTTACAGGTTGTAATGAGCCTTCATATTTATCAAGCTTTTGTTCATAATACTTCATTAACAACTGTACCCGCTTTTCAAATGAAGCTGTTTTTCTTATTTTATTGAGCAGGCCGGGTTCTGCCAGGTAACTTAGGGGAAATATCGAGCCGCGATAATCTGCAAAATCAATTTTCTTTTCAAAAATCACAGGACTTACTTTGAATTTAATACCAAACAGCACATTCCCTGGCTGATGAAAGCATTCAATATGACCCGGTCGCGGAAGAAAACCATCTGTTTTCATGTTGAATTTTATATCCTCTACCTGCATTACAAACGGAGTACCCAGGTTGATAAGATATGTATAACCAAGATTAGGGAACAAGACATCACTGAACCCTTCTGGATATTGTCGCCAGAGCTTTTCAAATTTTGTTTGCCAGAAGAAATCAATGAACAAGGATAGTTTTCCCTGCACATGATGCCGGTAATAGTTGTTTTCAAAATGATCAGTATGTATAAATTCAATATGCCGCACAAGTGAAGATAAACAAGGCCTGTAAGGATGAAAAGTAAAATAGGATGAATGAATTATGAAACCGACCGGAGTCTATTAGAACGCTTCCGGTACAACGCGTTATTCGGGCTCTTTGCCATTGAGGAATCAATTTAAGCTGAGCTTGTCGAAGTTGGGTTCATGCTATGCAGTTAATTTTTTAAACCGAAGTTATCCGGCAAGGTCTTTATTCGAGGAAATACTTTCGATGTAAGCAATGATTTCGGGTCGGGATTTGTTCAGGATCTTTTCTAATCGTGATAGCAGCTCATCTTCTTTGCCGGGTTCATATACAAGGTCAGCATCAGTGAGATTTATATTGCTCTCCTTCATTCTTTCTCTTACCACTTCCCATGGGGCTTCCAGTTTTATCTTATTATTATTTGCCATAAAAGGGATTTAGGAAAACGGGCTCAAATACGATACCAAATCTCGAGAGAACAATAAAGGATAACTTTTAGATAAATAGATTCATTTCCACTTTATGTTGCATCCAATGCTTGCCTTTTGCTGTTCAGGCACAGGTTGGTCATTAATTATACAATCCAGCGCATTGCGAATATCTTTTCCTGTCAGCTCAATTTCATTTCCGGGTCTGGAGTCATCTAACTGGCCGCGGTAAACAAGCCGGAGGGCTTTATTGTAGATAAAAAAATCGGGAGTACAGGCAGCATCATAAGCTTTTGCTACCGCTTGTGACTCATCAAATAAATAAGGGAATGGATATTTTAGTTGATTTGCAGTCTTCGCCATTAGTTCAGGTGAATCATCAGGATAATTAATTACATCATTAGCGCTAATGGCAACAAATCCGATTCCTTTGTTTTTATAATCATTCGCCAATTTTACAAGTTCAGGGTTCACATGTTTTACAAACGGGCAATGATTGCAGATAAACATGATCACGGTAGCTAACCTGCCCTTTACATCTTCAAGGGAAAAGTCTTTCCCTGAGACAGTATCAGGAAGAATAAAATCAGGGGCAGTAGTGCCCAATGCTACCATTGTTGAAGGAGTTCTTGCCATAATATGAAGTTAATGCAACCTTAAAAACCAAGAAAGAAGGTTGGTGTCTCAGTTTGAAATTTAAATAAAACCCTGCCTACCGGCAGGCAGGCACGGGGACACATTGGCACGAAGTTACACGGCGATAATCTCTGTGGCTCTCTGTGAACCTGATAGCTATCGGGTCAGTGTTTCTCTGGTTAGAAAAACAAATTAAGAGCTGTTAGGCCGCTTTTGCCAGCCTTCTTTTTTTTCGATTGAGATATTTTTCAAAAATTATTTCACCCATGGATTTATCAAAAACCTTACTCTCTACCCATGAAATGACGTCGAGATATGCAAAAGATCTGGTTTCCAGACGATCCTTTTCAAGGTGTTTGATTTTAACGAGGAATTTCTCTAGTTCCGGTTTTATTTTTTTGGGTGAAACATCAAATGATTGCCTTAGAAACCGGAACATCTCTTCTTCCACTACAGTAAGGTTTTTCATTTTTGCCATGAACCGGTAAACGGATTTAATTAGCGATTCTATAATGGTATAATTTCCTAATTCATAATGTGCCATCAGGTGCAGCAAGCGGGCATAGCATTGAAGGTCGATCCGCAGATCCATCGGACCGTTAATAATTCGTTGCAGGTAATCAATTGCTGTTTCGTATTTACCAGCGCCAAAAAAAAGCGTTGCAATTTTATAATTGAATACAAGTATTCGATGCCGGTCCACAAACAAAGAATATTCTTCTAGATTTTTTTCAATAGAGGGCACCATTTTCAGCCCTTCTGCAAAACTCCCCATCATCAGATGTTGGTTTATTTTGGCGCTATTAATATAGATCGAAGTATGCGTCCGGAAATTATCATGGCGTTTTGCAACATCGGTTTTTGCAAATTGTTCAAACTTCTTTAGCACTGTTTCAAATTTTTCAAAATACCGCAGATCAAAAAAGGCATTTAATAAAGTATGCATTCCTTTAATATAATGACCAGTTTCCACCTCTTTCATCAGCGGCTGTTCTTCAAACAGGTCAATCCATTTATTGCTATACCGGTAATACATTAAAAAATCCTGGCGTATAAAAGCATACCAACAAAAGCTTTGATAGAGGTAAAGCTTTTCATAAAAACCGTTTACCTTCTGTACGTCAGCCGGCAAATAATTCTTAAAGAAAGTCTTTAGTTCTTTTTCATCCTGTTCATTTCTTGCATGTCCATACAGCACGAACCAACGATATAAAAGAAGAGCCAGATTTGAAAACCGGGTGACGCGGTCAATGTGCCCGCTGATCTCCAGCGCTTCTTGTGTCATTTGCATTGTTTTATCTGTAGTGCTGCGGGTGATATGGAGTGTTTCTATTTTCTTTTCAAGCGAAAGTAATTGGACCAGCGTATTGAACTTCTGATTAGCCCTTGCAAGTTCTTTTGCTTTTTCCAAAATCCGGAGGCTGTGTATCTTCAAACCCTTATTATATAAAATGCGGGCATTGTCCAGGTGTTCACTTAATTGCAGATCGATGTTATCGGTCGTTTTTAATAAACGAAGACTTGCCAATAATTGCTTGTATAAATGATTTTTTAAATTGGCTAATTGTGTTCTGGAAATGCCAGGCATTTTTTTCAGGAGTAGCTTATCATCATATTCCGGAAGTTTATCTAATGCATCAAAAAGTTGTATGATCTTCAAATCTTCTTTCGCAGAGCTTCGTTTTATATACAGCTTGAAATGCCGTTTTTCGGACTTTTCCAGCGAATGGACCAATTGAAAGAGTATGTCAGAAAACCTGTTGGGCATAATAATATTTTTTTCAGAATCAATTCATCAGCAACGAGTTACTTAAATTATCATTCGTTTGGAATGATAAAACTTACACGAAGATGTTTTCAGTTAACCAAAGCATGTGTATACATTTGGCCTGCATCTCTGTATTTTCAAAGGCAAGCAATCGGTGAGCAGACAAGCAGCAGAGAGGCCTTACAAGAAACAATCAATGCTTAATTAAGCATTTACAGATTTTCATATGGCAAGCAATCGTGAGAGGCCAGTCCGTTTCTACGGAAGGGCCTTTTTTGTGTCCGCAATTTACTTTCTAATAGCTGATTTTGTAAAAATTTTTTATCTGCCTGATTGTAATGACTTTGCCGGTAGCATGTCAATCTCACCCGTTTAGCCGGCAGCGGGGTGATAAAGTAAGTCGTATGCCTGATAATAATCATTGTCGCCGTTGACATAATGCATTGAATATTTATAGTCTACTCAGTAACTCTGTGCTTTAAAAGCTTCTATATGGAAAAAGTAATAAAAGCAAATAAGTACATTTATTTCTTTGGTGGCGGTACAGCCGATGGAAATGAATCCATGAAAAATTTATTGGGAGGCAAAGGCGCCAATCTCGCCGAAATGGCCGGTCATCCCAGATTGAAATTACCGGTACCTCCCGGATTTACCATCACTACTGAAGTCTGCACATATTATTACGATCATAAAAAAACCTACCCAAAGGAATTAAGAAGGCAGGTAGAAGCAGCGCTGGAGAAAACAGAAAAATTGATGGGTAAAAAATTCGGCGATGAAAAAGACCCATTGCTTTTATCAGTCCGGTCAGGTGCACGGCGGTCAATGCCGGGTATGATGGAAACGGTTTTGAATGTTGGCCTGAATGAGAAAACTATCAAAGGGCTGATAGCGCAGAGCAATGATGAACGTTTTGCATATGATGCCTACCGCCGATTGATTATGATGTATGCTGATGTAGTAATGGAAAAAGGAAATGGAGCTGACGTCAGAAACGGTAAGGGGATTCGTAAAATGTTGGATGAAAAACTTGAAAATATAAAAGAGAAACAAGGTTATACAAGCGATACTGAACTGACCGTTGATGAATTGAAAGCACTGGTCAGGAATTATAAGAGAACAGTGAAGAAAGTTTTGGGCAGGGAATTTCCTGATGATCCCTGGGAGCAATTATGGGGAGGCATTGGTGCAGTATTTAGCAGTTGGAATGGTAAACGTGCCGTTGAGTACCGCCGCATAGAAAAAATTCCTGATGAATGGGGAACGGCAGTAAATGTGCAGGCAATGGTGTTTGGAAACATGGGTAACGACAGTTGTACTGGTGTGGCATTTACAAGAAATCCGGGCACAGGAGAAAATAAATTTTATGGAGAATATTTGGTAAACGCACAAGGTGAAGATGTAGTGGCCGGAATAAGAACTCCTGCGCCGGTGAATGAATATTCAAAGAATGCGCAGAGCGAACATTTTACCACATTGGAGAAATTGATGCCGAAACTTTATAAGGAATTAGACGGGTATCAGAATAAATTGGAACTGCATTATCAGGATATGCAGGATATTGAGTTCACAATTGAAAAAGGAAAACTTTACATGTTGCAATGCCGCGTGGGAAAAAGAAATGGTATTGCTGCTGTCCGCATGGCAACAGAAATGTATGCTGAAAAATTAATTGATGCAAAAACAGCGATCATGCGGGTTGCCCCTAATCAGTTGGTTGAGCTATTACTTCCCATGCTTGATCCAAAAGCAGAACAAACGAATACAGTAATTGCAAAGGGTTTACCAGCAGGTCCGGGTGGGGCAAAGGGCCGGGTTGTTTTTTCGTCAGATGATGCAGTGGAATGGGAGCAACGTGGCGAAAAAGTAATCTTAGTCCGGGAAGAAACATCACCAGAAGATGTGGATGGTATGCATAAATCCCAGGCAATACTTACCACCAAAGGTGGAATGACATCACATGCTGCATTGGTGGCAAGAGGTTGGGGCAAATGCTGTATTGTCGGTTGTGGGGATATAGAGATACATCACGAGAGCAAAACATTTAAAGCAAAGAACGGTGAAGTAATAAAAGAAGGCGACTGGATTACACTGAACGGAACGAGAGGGCTTGTATATGAAGGAAGTTTGCCATTGGTTGATATTGATATTGAGAAGAACAAATCATATAATGAGCTGATGAAACTCGTAAATAAAATAAAGGTAATGGGTGTACGCACCAATGCGGAAACTCCAGGGGATGCCGCGCAAGGACTAAAATTCGGTGCCGAAGGAATTGGGCTGTTCCGCACCGAGCATATGTTCTATGGTGAAGGAAGTGAACAGCCTTTGTTTTTGCTGCGCAAAATGATTGTAAGTAAAACTGAAGCCGAACGCCGTGAAGCGCTGAACGAGTTATATATCTATGTGAAAAAAGATATAAAAGATACGCTGCTTGTCATGAACGGCCATCCTGTAACAATACGCTTACTCGATCCCCCGTTACACGAGTTTGT
>JAICGN010000158.1 GCA_025923075.1 Chitinophagaceae bacterium | reverse complement strand
CAACGGGTGTCTATGCCGGAAAGAGTATTTCGGTTGATCTTAATTGAATGCTTGCTTTGGTTAAACAACGGCATAAAATCAGCACGAAGCGATCCTGTGGCTATTAACAAACAGTGGGTGTACTTAATTTAAACCTAAGCTTCCTCCTGCAGATATCAATACCGTTAGACAAAATGAAACTGTAGATTCACATCAATCCCCATAATTACAAAAAAAAAACTTACGGCTACCGACTTGGCCGTCACTGTCCACGGATAAGAGCGAAGGGCCTACAACGCTTGGCTATGAAACGTATGCGCCTACCGACAACCTATTTTTACTAAGGATTTCCTTTCACTTTAAAAGAAAATTCTTCATCAGAATGAACGCATTGGGATTGATCAAGACAAACCATATAATCAATAGTACCAGCAATTGTAAAATCCCTCCTACTCAGTACTTCAATTTTCTGCTCGAATACTGCCTCCTTTTCAAAATAGAGAACTTCCATCTCCAGATAAGGGTTATACTCTTTGCTTGGTTTACCTTCTTGAGTATCTCCCAAAAATTTATAGGTATCCAAACTATCATATGCAAATTCCGTTCGAGGACCCTTATCGGAGATGTGTTGAGAATATAGGTGCCATCCGGAATCAAGCTTTGCTTTACTAATAAGTATAGCTTCACCATTAGCACTTTGTTCAACTGTAAATGACCAGTGGCAGGGTTGCAATATCTGAGTCCCAGTATCTGAAGTAATTCCAAAAGGATTCTTCTCTTTAACGTTAGCGCCAGGTTTCTTATCGCTACAAGAAGAAAACGCTAAGTAACTTAAAAACAATACTGTCAACAATAATTGGCTTTTGATTTTCATTGTCCTGTATTTGTATTCCACATTTCTAAAACCTCATTTTAGATTGTCCGGCCTAATTACCGCCAACGTTTGGCTATAAAAACGTACGCGTTTAAATACCTACATCCCTGCACCAGGTTGTTAACTAAATTTAATAGTAAGTAGTCTAAACCTACAATACAGCATATGTTTTATAGGCACTGTTAGCGGATGGCTTACTCCCCAGTCCCAAAATATTGTTCGATTTTGTCAATTGTCGACCTCACGTTTGATATTATCTCAGGATTTTCTCCTTCTTAAATAAAATAAATTTCCATTCGGGAAACTTGTTTTTGTGTAAGTCTATATCCCATGTCTGATTTTTCGTCGTGAAGCGAATGCATCGACCTGTACTTTTTATAAAGTTTAATGAAAAAGTATTGCTTGAATAAAGAACTATTTTTTCTGTAAAAAATCTTTGGTTGTTGTGCCTTGCCAGTGTACAAACTGCCATTTTTTATCTCTGTAAACCCATCCCTGGGTATAAAATACTTCCCCAACCTGTTGTCCTCCGAAATAAAACTTTGCTCTTCCATTTTTTAAAACAAAATTTCCATAAACTCTCTGTGATTGTTCAGAAAAATGGACCGACGCCCCTTTGAAATTAAGTACGTCAATCAACATAGGTTTAAGTGTCATTTTAGTACCATTAGCATTAATGTCCAAATAATCATATCCGGCAATCCTCTTAAATGCGGCGGAATCTCCATTAGACATGGCATTAACCATGTCTTTTTCGGATACATCAAGTTGCTTAAGGACTCTCGCTGATAAACGCTTACTCTGGCAAATTGAATTAATTGAAATCAGAAAGAATAATAAAAGAAATGGTAATGTTAACCTTTTCATGTTATACAGTTTAACCATATAAAATTAGCATGGCTTATAACGTCGGGCTATAAAACGTATGCGTTTAATATCTGATTCACTGTCCCACGTTACAGACCGGTAATTGAAAAACCAAACTAAGAATTTACACATAGCCCGCAATGTTCACATACATTTTGTTGGCGCCAGTACCTTGTCATAGTCCAAAATTGATAGGTATAGCCATTCTTGTCCTAATTGGTTTTCCTTTCTGTGTCGCAGGTGTCACAAAGTCCGCGGATTGCTTTTGCATCTTTTATGTCTCCGGTTGGTTCGATCCAGAATTCTGCAAATACCTCTCCCTGTACAGTCAGTTGTCCTTGCGTCCAGTTAAAATTATTTTCAATGTATTTCTTTAGTCCCTCTTGTCCTCCAGGAAATGATGGAGAGACTTCTATATAAATAATAATTAATTCATCGTCTTTTGTTAATGAGTCAGGTTTTTGTACTGATGCTACAATATGTTTTGTCAAAATATTGTTGTCCAAATAATTCTCACTTTTTCGTCTTAAGGTATTAGCGCCAACGTTTAGCTATAAATCGTATGCGTTTAAATACCAACATCTCTGTTCCGCGTTGGTACCGAAATTTAATAGCACACACGGTAAGAACCTACAAACACAGTTTATGTTTTATAACTTTTGTTGTTGGCCTGTGCCGTTTCGTCCACAGTAATTTGACAACTGCCAAGTTTTAGGTTATAGTGCTATTTCGGTACCTGCATAGTCCAACAATGAAGACCGCCCCCTCTATAATTCATTTGTATCGGATTTATTTGGATGACTGTCCTATCAGGAAAATATTGCTGTAATATTTCCTTTGCCTTCTCATCTTTTGCTTTTATCGTTTCTGATTTCCCTTCCGTCCAATATTTAGCTTGGAATATTGTCTTATTTGTAATAAAAAAATTTACATAGCTGCTTGCTGGGACAAAATGAACAGTGTCACCAATCGAAAAATTCTTTTGGTCATAGAGAATCTGCTGCGAAAGAAATTTTATTTCTTCACTCTTGTTGGCAGTGTCCAATGCAAATGTCATGTAGTCGATATCTGGTACAGGCATTTTAACAATAGTGAATGGCTTGCCATTCTGGTCTGTGGCATTTTTTAGAATTTCGTAGTTTATTTTCATTCGCTCAAGCGTAATTTTCTTCACCGGGTCTTCCTCGGCTTCAGATGAATCAGGGAATGTGAGTAAAATTGTATTTTCATTTACAAAACGACAAAACTCGTCAACATGTCCGCGAACACCTATGCCAAAATAGTTTTGTACTATAAGAGTCCCCCAACCAAAGGGATCATCGGCGGAACCTTCTTTTAACCATATTATTTTTTTAGCATTTAAAACCTTCTTCAATTCTGTTTCTTGCCTTTCTCTACTCATATCCGGATTCCGGTGCATGTTAACCGACTCGACTTGTACAATTGTTCCCTTTCCATTTGTCTCAATAGCACCGCCTTCATTAACCAATGACGACGTAACAACAGGAAATGGGAACGCCCTCTTATATTGTTTTGTATACTCTTCTCTTTTGTTTTTGTCCTGCGCCAAGTAATCTTTATACGTCGGCTCAAAATACCATCCGTAAGAATTCCACTGAAAGTTCGCAAGCTGCTTTTCACCATTTCCATTTTTCATAAACAACAAACCGTCACGAGCGGCATAGTCAAAATCTGTAGGAGAAGTTAAAAAATATATGCTATCTAAAGAGGCTCCCACATTCTTAAATTTCTTTTTAAAACTATTTTCTGTCGAATCAAGAATAAAGCAATACACTTTCATTTCTTTACTAAGATGGACAGCCATCTCAAATGAAGCAGAATCATCAATGCCACAAATTACTCCGGACTGCGCCTCCCATTCGGCAGGAAGATAAAATTCATCCTTACTTTCCTTTTGGCAGGAATAGAGGATTAATAGGCCAAGGAGCAGGGACAGTTGATTGGAACTTCTCATATATATATATATATTTCTGATTTGCTGTCAACTTAACTACTTTTGTCAACCGGCATGGCGCACAACGGCCCGTATAAGCGTCCGTTTTAATGACGCTTATACATTGTTGTAGCACTTATTGTTTTTGTTCTACCGTTTTTCCATACTTGTTCAACCTTTTTGAGGTTTTCAATGTTATCCAGAGGGCTATCCTTAAGGAGAATCATATTCGCTTTGGTCCCAACTTGCAATTCTCCAATGGGCAAATTGAATGCCCTGGCCGCATTTCCCGTGGCTGCTTTTAAAATTTCTACATTGGATAGGCCCGCCATTTTATACAAGTTTAGTTCTAAATAATAATCAGAGCCAAAATCCATTTGTCCTTCTTGTGCATCTGTTCCGACGACAATCATAATTGCATGTTCGTGCAAATTTCTAATAATTTCAGCACGCTGTTCTGCATCAAGTAAATTGCGCCTAATCCACTCTTGGACAAAAGAAGGGGCCTCATTCATTGGCTTTAGTGCTATTCCTCCTGTGGTTACAACAAATACACCGCTTTCTTTTAAAGCATTGTAATAACTTTCAGAAACGGGATAATCTTCTTTGTAGTCCAACATATGGACGAATCCATCTGGCTTAAGCTCGGCAATCTTCATCATTTCTTCAACCGTATTCGCATGTATCACTACTTTGTACCCTTTGCTATGTGCATATTCTATAAGTTTTTGTATCTGCCCGTAGTTCAATGTTGGAAGCGCAGGATAGCCCATCCATTGATGATGTTCACGTACGATTTTAATATAATCCACTTTTTTTGCTATCCGATGATCTACCCAATTCTCAATTGAAACGGAGTCATTAATTGTTTCCATACCTAGGCTAAACTGATTGGGATGACCGCCAGGAACCGTGGCGGCATGACCTGAACCAAAGAGTGTGGAAAACCCAACACTATCCTTTGATATCTGTTTCCATTCAAGTTCCCTGTCCTCCAACCCTGAGTGCATATTCATTATAGTTAAGATCCCGAAAGGATACCCTGCTTGTAAATCATCTAAGGTGGAAACATGTACATGCGCATTCACCAATCCGGGAATAACATATTTATCAGTTCCGTCAATAATGGAATCACCAATTAGTTCTTCGGTAGTAATCGCAGCTATTGTATCACTATTTATGGCAATATTCACCGTTCCCTTATCTTGATGTCCATCAAAAAGACCTACATTTTGAATTACAAGGTTATATTTTACCGGTTCGGAGCAACCCATTAAAATGATAATTGTTAATAATAAATACCGGTTCATCTCTGAAGTTTAGGCGTTAAATACAAATCTATTTTTCGGATAAAGGTCAAGTCGTCCGTTCACTTCAAAATTTAAGTCGTAGGTGTATTTTCCAATTACTTTATTCTCTGTCGGCTTACACGAAAATGTGAGTACTAACAGTCCAAATAGTAATCGAGTCATTGTCCTAAAAATTGATTGCCGCCAACGTAAATGCATACGCCATTTAAATATACTCAAATAAAAATACTAAACATTTATATGGCGTATGCATATTGTTGTATGCAGTTCACCGACTCTGACGGGGGTGGGGTAACGTAGTTCAAGACATCTGACCTTGCTCGAAGCGTTCATTTTTAAGGCGAACTATGATGTATAGATTTGTTTATGCGTCCGTGGTTGACTGGCAACAGATGAATCTAATTTTTTCTTGTCATTCTGTTTCCCTCCTATGAAAACTGGCCAGCTCAAGTCTAACTCAGTCAATTATCATGTTTTCCAGATTGATACTGTCGCTGGAATCTGGCTAACTTCGAACAAGTCTTTGTAAAACGGCTCACCCGTTTGAAAGTGCAGACTTTCACGGTCTCGACCGCAAAGACTTGAAGTCAAATCCTGCTGATTTTCCTATGAGCTCCCCAGTTCTCTCATCTCCAAACAGGATGTCCGAAATTTATGATGCAGATGTTGCACGAATGACGCTTGTTAGCACCAGATGTCTTGAATTGCATACAACGTTCGCATATAAAGCGTGCCGGCAGACCAAATTATAAATAATCTTCAAACTCTACCGGCATGATTTATATGCATTTTTATAAGCTGCCCATTACTCTACTTTTTTATACACCTTACTAATTCTTGCTTTTCAATTCTTTCAATCTGTCAATCGCGTTTTGATTTTGCGGGTCTAAGGTCAAGGACAAGTCAAAATTCTTAATAGCGAGATCTTTGTTACCTTGAATCAAGTAGCCTTCGGCAAGACTGTCGAATGCATTGGCTGAGTTTGGGTAAAGAATAGTGTTTAGCGAAAGTATATTTATTCCCTCCTGAACTTTGCCCTGAAAGAGTAGTTGTAGTCCCAGGTTGTTGAATTTCCATTCCTGAAGTTGAATTTCGGGACTTTGGTTTTTTAGTCTCTTAACTAAAGCCTCTAAATCTCTATATTCCCGGCTTCGCGCAAGCACATTAAAGTCTTCAAACGACATGGGCTGCGCTAATGGTTTTTTAGTTTTAAGGGTAATCAAATTGGGAGCTACCCCATTATTGATCGGATCATTATCTAAAAACTGAATCGATGTTTTGTCATCTTTTAAAAAAGCATTCAAAAAATGTATTACATAATTACTTACCCACTGATATGAAAGCATTATCTCCTTGTCACTTTTATCCTGTCTCGGATCCCTATTTTGAAAAAGAATTCCCATTGAGGTGAAATATGGATGTGTAAGGTCATTAAATTTCAGGTAGTAGGCTCGGCTGTGTTTCAATGAATCGAAAAACGGGAAGTTCCGGTTTAATGTCGTATCTATATTATCTTCAATCATTACGCTTAGTGGTATATCCTTTTGAGACATATACATAAAAGGGACATCAACCTTCGAAACGTTTGCGTAACTCGAAGATAGAAGTTTTGGAAACTGATACTTAATACTACCATCCAAGCATACCAAAGCCTTAATTCGTTCATTTCTCATTTGCGCTAAGACGTTGGAAATGCCACCGAAACTAAAGCCTATAACACATAATTTGTCGGAGTCCGCATTTGTTAGCGATGTAGCTTCGGCAATCAAAAATTCGATGTCCCGTGCCTGTGTTTCAATATCTCTGGTCGTTCCACCATTAAGAAATCGGTTTTCGGTTCCACGACTTGGTGAAGAAATAACAATATAGCCATGACTGGCAAGGAATTCACAGAGCGCAAAGTTCTCCACGGAAGATGCCTGATAACTTGGAGCATAAATAACTAAAGGAAATTTACCGATTGCGGGCTCAGCATTTATATAGGCTTTTGTTTCAATCTCAAATTGTTTTCTGTTTTTTTCATTGTCAGCGTAATAGAACCAACTTAATATCCTGTCATTCGGTAAGCTTTCCCATTCTTCTTCTTGTTTCAGAATTGTCATGTAGTCCTTGACCTTCAGTTTACTATTTGCAGATATTATTTCTGCTGGAAACCATAGACTAATTGAAATTGGTCTGGCTAAAACTTTGTTGTCCCAGTCATATAAGCGTTTGTATGATCTTGTATTGTCTTCCTTGTTATAGTTTCTGAAACCTACCCTAAATTTTTCGGCCGTTAAACCCAAACCTTCAGTCGGCTTCTGGGCCATTGCCAGCATTGCTAGATGAATTATCAAAACTGTCGCTAACGTCCTTTTTAAATTTATTTTGGCCATGTCCATGATGTTTTAAAGAAGACAACTGGTGTCCAGTTTGCCCCTATGGTCTTGCTACAAATTCCCCTCTAGTTCGATAGGAGAAAATGTCGAAATGAGGTTGCCCATAACGTTTATATATAAGGCGTATGCGGCTTAATAGCATATCATTTGTCAGCCGTGCTTACCAAAATTACGTGCAGAAACTAGAGTATCAAAATGAACCAGCATATGACTTATATATTCTGTTGTGCGCTGCTACTTCTCTACACGAACTCTTTCCTCAAAAACATAATAGGTAGAAAATGTCTCGGACAATAAACTATCGGCCTCGTCTTCATTTTTTATAGTGTTGTTACCAATTATGAATCCACGAAGAAAATAAACTCCTGTATCTTTGCCAATCATTTGGTACTCAATCTTTTGATCATTCATAAAAATAGTATCTAAGTCCAACTGATTATTGATTCTATATCTGGAAAACTCTACAACCATAAGAACGGAGTCAAATTTGGGCATTTCATTGAATTCAAATTCAGCAAATTTACTCTCTTTAGCCTTCATGCTCACTGGTAGGTCTATTGTCAATGGCCTATGCTCAAAGTAGCTTTCACCTGATTTTTCAAATTTCTTTACATAGTATTGAAAAACCTCATTGTTCCAATTGACCAAATATGCCTCCTTAATTAATCTTCCACTGTCATAGGGGTCGTAAACAAAAAACATCCCCAAAGTTTTCCCGTCTTGGTTTGTTCCCTTTGACCCAATGTTTCCATTGGCGTAAAACTTAAAAAAATCTCCATGTTCCCGTCCCCTTTTATAATTTATAATTTCCGAAATCGCTCCATCACTATAGTAGGCTATCTTTGGGCCGTCAAGCGTGTCATTCTTGAAAAATTGTTTAGTTACCAATGCACCGACGGAGTCATACTTCAGTTCTTGTCCATTTCTCAAATTGCTTATATACTCACATTCGGACTTCAATGTCCCATTTGCATAATATTCCTTTTTAGTCTCAACCGATTCGCAAGCTGTCAAGATTAAAAGAATCAATGCAAGAAAAATAGAATGTCTCATTTATGCTTGATGAAATT